>DASZKQ010000001.1:0-3933 GCA_035552835.1 Mycobacterium sp.
CGGGATGAGCTCCTCCTGCGTCCGCTGTGTGTAGGTGTCGCGGAAATCGCCGGTCAATCGCTCCCGCGCGGCCGCCACGTCCCGATCCACGGTGTCGAACCGGAACGAAAGCAGCGCGACGGTGGAATCCCTTGCCGCCGCAACCGATTGGCTGCGAGCAAGGTCGGTATTACGAACCGACGAGTCCTTCCACTTGAGTAGACCCGCGGCGATCGCCAGCAGCAACGCCAGGGCCGGAAGCAATCCGTAGACGAGCACGCGCGACCAGTTGACGCCTCTTGGTTGTGTCATGGCACGAACACCACGTCGGAGACCTTGGCGATATCGCCCATCTTCTTCACCGTGACCCGAATCCGCCAGAACTGCGGCTCCTGCTGCGCCTGCGTGGGATCCGACGACTTCACCGTCACCGCTACTAATACCTTGCCCTGGTCGCCGTTTCGCGATTCCAGCCCGGCGTCGGTGGCGGTGGCTACCAACGTCGATCGCATCCGCTGGGCGTTGTCGATGTATGACTGTTTGCGGCGGGCGAAGCTGTCATAGAACTTGCCGGTCGCCGAGTCCAGGATCCGTTGCGCGTCAGCGTCGGCGTGCTGATAGTCGACGGTGAGCAGGTTCGCCGCGCCCTGGCGAGCCGCTTGCACGAACAGGTTGCGTTGCGCCTCGAGATTGTGGGCCTCATACGCTCGGAAACCCAGCCAGCCGACCAACCCTGCCAACAGCACACCCGCCACCAGGCCGGCGACCAGCGCGATCCGCTCAACCTGGGCAGGGGATTGGATGGGCCGAAGGTATACGACGTGTACGGGCTCCCCGCCGGAGGTAGCAGCATCGTCTGGCATGTTTGCTCCTGTTTGGCACGTCGATACCGTCCAACGTACGTGTCGACGGACGCCCTATACGTGCCCAATATTTCCAGAACTGCATGCCGGCCATAACCGACGCGACGATCGAGTGGATCGGTCGGCTCACCGAGTGAGCTCGCGCGACGCCTGTGCTGCCGCCTGCTCGAGGTCGGCGATGACGATCTTGCGCATGCCGTACATCGCCTGGGTCGCGGCCGTCGCCTGGGCCGGATCCGGGTGGCTGACCAAGTCGTAGAGCCGGTCCGGAATGATCTGCCAACTCAGGCCGAATCGGTCCTTGCACCAGCCGCACTGCGATTCCTCGCCGCCATCGGTCAGCCGATCCCAGTAGTAGTCGACCTCGTCTTGGTCCTTGCAGCTGACCGTGAACGACACCGCCTCGCTGAACGGGAACTGCGGGCCGCCGTTGATCGCGATGAACCGGTTGCCGTCCAATACGAAGCTGGCCGACAAGATCGAGCCCGGTTCGCCAGGGCCCGCGTCGGTGGCCCGGTTGAAGCCCTCGATGTGCGAGTTCGGGAACACCGAGGCGTAGAACGTCGCCGCCTCCTCCAGGTTGTGGTCGAACCACAGTGAGGGCGTAATCGAGGGCATGCCGGCCTCCTAGTCGTTGGTCGCTTTCACTGATAGACCAGCCGGACGGCGAAAACTCATCGACGCCCCCGAGCGTTGACAGTTTTAGAACGCTATCCGCATATCGAGGGCACGTTGCACCGGCTGTTCGACGGCGTCGACCAGAAGGCCAAGGACCGCATCATGTTCGGCGCATTCAACGAGTTGTTTCCCGACGCGCCCCCGCCGCCGGATGCGGGCAGGTGAATGCGCTGACGTCGCTGTAGGTAACGTCAGGCGGATATCTACCGAGAGGGACGCCCGTGACTACCGTGAGCAGCACTCCGCAGACAGTCGAATATCAGGGCGTCAATGGACTCACGCTGGTCGCCGACGAGTGGAACCGCGACGCCGACGCGGACGCCGATCGGCCGACGATCCTGATGCTGCATGGCGGCGGCCAGAATCGGTTCTCCTGGAAAAACACCGGCCAGGTGCTGGCCGATGAGGGATTCCATGTGGTTGCGCTCGACAGTCGCGGGCACGGTGACAGCGATCGCGCACCCGACGCCGACTACGACGTCGAGACGTTGACAGCCGATGTCATGCAGGTGCTCGATGCGATCGGCCGGCCGGTGACGCTGATCGGAGCGAGCATGGGCGGGTTGACGGGCATCCTCGTCGCCGATCAGGCCGGGCCCGATCGGGTCACCCGGCTGGTGCTGGTCGACGTGGTGCCGCGGTTCGAGAAGAACGGCAGCGCTCGCATCCGCGACTTCATGTTCAGCGGACTCCATGGGTTCCGCACTCTGGAGGAGGCCGCCGACGCCGTCGCCGCGTATCTGCCGCATCGAAAGAGGCCACGCAGCCCCGAGGGGTTGAAAAAGAACCTGCGGCTGCGCGACGGCCGCTGGTATTGGCACTGGGATCCGGCCTTCATGACCAAGCCGGGCGACGACCCGGAGTTGCGCACCGAGAAGTTCGAGCACGCCGCCGCTGACCTGACGATTCCGGTGCTGTTGATCCGCGGCAAGCTGTCCGACGTGGTCAGCCCGGAAGGCGTGCGGCACTTCCTGGCGACGGTGCCTAACGCGGAGTTTGTCGAGCTGTCCGAGGCCGGACACACCGCCGCCGGCGACGACAACGACGCCTTCAGCGACGTCGTGGTGACGTTCGTGACGCGCTGACTCAGTTACGAAATAACGGCTAGCCCTCCGGCTTCTCGGCGTGCCCGCCGAACTGCTTACGCATCGCCGACAGCGCCTGGTTGGCGAAGTCATCGAGACGACGCGAGGCGAAGCGGGACTGTAGCGCGGTGGTGAGCACCGGCGCGGGAACTCCTTCGTCGATCGCCGCGATGGCCGTCCACCGGCCCTCCCCGGAGTCGGAGACCCGCCCGGTGAACTCCTTGAGATCGGGCGATTCGTGTAGCGCGATCGCGGTCAGATCCAGCAGCCAGGAGCCGATCACACTGCCGCGGCGCCATACCTCGGCAACATCGGGGATATCGAAGTTGTACCGATAGCACTCGGGATTCGACATCGGCGCAGTTTCGGCGTCGCCCTTCTCGACGCGGGTACCGATGTCGGCATTGCGCAAGATGTTCAGCCCCTCGGCGAGCGAGGCCATCATCCCGTACTCGATGCCGTTGTGCACCATCTTCACGAAGTGCCCGGCCCCGCTAGGCCCGCAGTGCAAGTACCCCTTCTCCGATTGCGCGATCTTGCCGTCGCGGCCCGGGGTGCGCGGCGCCGCGTCCACGCCGGGCGCGACGGTGGCGAAAATCGGCTCCGCGTGCGCGAATGCTTGGTCGTCGCCGCCGATCATCAAACAATAGCCCCGTTCGCGGCCCCACACACCACCGCTGGTGCCGCAGTCCAATAGGTGAATCCCCTTCTCGGACAGTGCCTTTGAATGCTTCAAGTCGTCGCGGTAGTAGGTGTTCCCGCCGTCGATCACGATGTCGCCCGATTGCAGCGTGTTAACCAGCTCCTTAATTGCCTCGGTGGTGATATCGCCGGCGGGCACCATCACCCAGACGACTCGAGGCTTTGTGAGGTTGTCGACCAGTTCGGACAGCGACGACACCCCGGTGATCTTGTCTTCGCCGGCCAATGCCTTTACCGCGTCCGGGTTGTGGTCGTACACAACGCATTCGTGCCCGTTGTCGACCAACCGGCGAACGATATTGGCGCCCATTCGGCCCAGGCCGATCATCCCTAGCTGCATGTTGTCTTGTTCTCCTTACTGTGATGCACGGGCAGTAGCGGGAAGCCACGGCTGTTGCCAACCGTGATGACCGCGCAACAGCGAGCGGGCCTCCTCAGGCCCCCACGAGCCGGTTTCGTAACGGTGGACCTTGCCGGGATTATCGAGCAGCGGCTGCACGATGCGCCAGGTTTCTTCGATGCTGTCTTCACGCGCGAACAGCTGGCGGTCGCCGGTCAACCCGGCATGCAGGATGCGCTCGTAGGGCGTCAGCGGCTCGCCCAAGTCTTGCATGAACGAAGAATCC
>DASZKQ010000002.1:0-9121 GCA_035552835.1 Mycobacterium sp.
GCGGTCGTTGGTCTGGTTCATCGCCGCGGTGACGTCCGGTGCGGTGAACTCGATGCCAACGTCAGCGGTAAGGGTATCCGGTACGCCTTGCACCTGGCCCGAGCCGACGACAGTCACCTGGCGCGGGTTGTCCCCGACCCGACCCGCGTGGCTGTCACAGCCGGACAAGACGCCGACGGCAAGACCCAGCGCGAGAATGAATCGGGGCGCCAGTCCCTCACGTGCGATGACCGCCATGGTTGGCACCTTAATTGACTGGCCGCCGCGGATCGTCGACTTAGCTTTCGATAATTCGGCACACCGTGGCAGCTCGGCCTCGGTTTTGATCCCGGCGTGCGCCCCGTAGGGCCGTCGACAAGCTGGCGCGTAGCGCGCGCAGTTCGGCTATGGCGCGGTCTATATCGCGGATGTGCGGAACGAGTAACGCGGTGACTTGGTCGCACGGCGCGGCGCCCTGACGGTGAAGGTCGAGGATGCTTTTGATCTCCGGGAGTGTCAGACCGAGCGTCTTGGCCCGGCCGATGAAGCGCAGTATCTCGATGTCGTCATCGGTGAACAGGCGGTAGCCGGCTTCGGTTCGACCGGACGGCCTTAGCAGTCCCTTGGCTTCCCAGATCCGGATGGCTTTGGCGGACACGCCGACCGTCTGGGCGGCGGCGCCAACGGTGTGGGCCACGGTAACTCTCCTCGCACCCGCTGACGGCGTCGGTATTCCTGACCTTGCCGCAGCGGCAAGGTTTTAGCGTAGCCGCCTTCGACAACGAGAACCGTTATGGCTTCTTCTCGAGCTCGCAGCAGTCCGTGTTGGCTGGTCAGCGACCACGTTGGTTCGCTTGTGGGCTCTGGTGTTTCACTCATTGGTAGTCGGGATGGTCGTCGCATCGCGGACCGATGCCCATCCCGTTTCTCGCTGAAGGTCGCTTGGCGATCAGCCCACCCTGTCGGATGGACTCGCTGACGGTAAACGCGAATGTAAGGCTTGCCCCAAGGACAAGGTCAACGCTGACAAGGAACGGCTGGCGCCGGCTCGCCCATCAGTGCGCCGGAGGGGACCGGCGGCGTTAGCCGTCGGGGGAATCGGGGCCGGTGAACAGCGTGGCCTGGCGGGTTTTGTCGGTGTCGTTGCATAGGGGCACCGGCAGACGAACAGGCCGCACGCGACATCCTGGGGGCCGGACTGGCCCAACATGCCCAAGCGGCATGAAAAGAAGCTGGCGGCTTCAGCCGTCAGAGAAGTCACATGAAGTATGTATGCCCGGCAGATTTCGGGTGCATTACCGGGTAATTACCGTTACCAGACGTCGCCGTCGCGCCAATCACACGCCAAGTCCGCGGTGGGGTCCACGCTGATCCCGACCGGCAGGACGAACACCGAGCCGTCGTCGTCGGGAGTCCGCGTCGCCCCGGCAGGCGCCATCACCGACGTCGGCCCGCGCCACGGCAGCCAACCGCGCAGTGTGTAGAGCCGCCTTCCCCGGTCCGAGGAGCTGAGCGCGCCGAGCTGATAGCCGCCGCGGATTACTTGCTCGCAGGCATCGAGTATCGCGATCGCCAGCCCTCGGCCGCGCCAATCTTCCTGCACGGCAACGGCTTCGACGTAGCCGCAGCGTAACGCGGCACCACGGTAGAGCAAGCGTCGTTGTACGACGGCTCCATGCGCGATGATGGCACCGTGATGCCAGATCAGGGCATGCATGCCGCCCAGCGCGTGGTCCCAGTCGGTGTCGGTGAACTCACCGCCGAATGCGTCGTTGACCATCTCACGGGCGCGCTGCCGGGCCTCGCTTTCGAGGTCGGCGGTGTGAACCAGGCGGGCGGTGTGTACCTGGGTGTGCACACTGCTGGTTTACCAGGTGGACTAGCCCACCGCCATGGAGCTTGAGGCAGAAGCCCGCGCGGCCCTGGCTCGGGACCAGTGCAGCCGCACGTACTGCCCGGGACGCACCTGGGCGACCTTGTCGATGTCTTCGTCGGCGATCACACCGACCACCGGATAGCCGCCGGTAACGGGGTGATCGGGGCCAAGGATCACCGGCAAGCCGTTGGGCGGTACCTGGATCGCACCGCGGGTGGCTCCCTCGCTGGGCAAGACCCGATCCGGCGAGTGGTACTGCAGTGGGCGTCCCTCCAGCCGCATACCCACTCGGTCGGTGCGGTCGGAGGCCATCCAGATGGTGTGCACGACGGCGTCCGGATCGACCAGCCAGTCGTCCCGCGGCCCGGGCACCACCAGTAGCTCCACCAGATGCTCGGAGATCGGCGCCACCGGAGCCTGGTCGAGTTCGGGATACTCGTCGGTGTGTTCGCCGACCGGCAGGACGTCACCAGGTTGTAGCGGCAGCGGGCCGATCGCCGACATTACGTCGTAGCTGCGGGAACCCAGCACCGGTGTCACGTCGATACCGCCGCGGACCGCCAGATAGCTTCGCAGCCCAGCGTGGGGGGCGCCCAGCGAGATCACCTCGCCATCGCGGACGTGCTGAATACTGTTGCTGCCGAACAAGATTCCGTCGACGCACGGGTCGGTGTCAGCGCCGGTCACTGCGATGTCGACTTCGCCGCCGCGAACTCGGGCCGAGAAGCCGCCGAAGGTCACCTCGATAGTCGCGCGGTCGTCGGGGTTGGCCACCAGCCGGTTGGCCAGCGTGTGCGAACGCCGGTCGGCGGCCCCCGATCGGGTGACGCCGATATGGGCCAGGCCCACCCGTCCGAGGTCCTGGATGAGGGCCAGCGGGCCGGTGCGCAAGATCTCCAGGGTCGTCATGGACGCTCTCCTCTCAGAGTCTTCGCATGCCTGCGGTTACGCGGCTCGGAACTGGACCCACATGCCCGGCGTCAGCAGCGCCGCATGCGGACGGTCGATGTCCCACATGACCGCCTCGGTTTGGCCGATCAGCTGCCATCCGCCGGGGGACCGGCGCGGGTAAATTCCGGTGAATTCGCCGGCCAGGCCCACCGCACCGGCCGGGACGGATGATCGCGGCTCCGACCGCCGGGGTACGGCCAGCCGCGGGTCACCGCCGACCAGATACGCGAAACCCGGTGCGAATCCACCGAATCCGACTTGCCAGGGAGTCGCCGTGTGCGCGTTGATGACTTGTGCGGTGGTCAGTCCGGTACGGTCGGCTACCTCGGAAAGATCGGCACCGTCGTAGACGACGTCGATCGTCATGGGCTCCTGCGACGGGGCGGTCGCCACCATGTCGGGAGCCACCCGCAAGGTGCGCAGCCGACGGCGGATTGCGCTCTGCCGGCGGGGGCCGTCGAGTTTCAGCAGTACCGTGCGGGAGGCCGGTACGATGTCGAGCACACCGGGCAGCGCGGCCTCGCGTAGGGCAGCCGCCCACACCAGTACGTCGGTGGTGCTGTCGAACTGCAACAGCAGCGCCTGATCGCCGTAATCGAGAACGGTGTCAACCACGTTCAGATCCATTGCCACGCTCATTACTCGACAGTAACCCCTTGGCCGGGAATCGAAACCAGATTTTCGAGCACTGCCAGAGCTGCCTTAGCCAACGCTCAGGCGGCTGGTTCTAATGCAGGATATTGCCGATCAGCGGGGGCAGCTGATCGGCCACCAGCGGGTAGCTGAGCGGCGATGCGAACGCAATCGCGCCGGCCTGGTCCGTGGTGGTGAACACGCTGCGCGCCCGGAGCGCCGCCACGTCGGGATTGGCCAGCAGCCCCGTTTGATCGCCGTCGCTTTCAGTCGTCCAGATCAGTAGGTCGGCGGCATCGAGAACAGCCTTGATCTTGTCGCCCGGTATGAACGCGCGCTGCTGATCGACTGCGAACGGGGTGATGCTATCCGCAACGGCCAGCCCCATTTGGGTCAAAAACTCGGTGCGCCAACCGGTCGTTGCCACCACGTTGTCTTGGTGCAGCTTGCCCTCCAGCAGCAGCACCTTCTTGTTTTTGAACTGCGGATATTTATCCGCGACACCGGCGAAACTCCGATCGACGCCGTTGATCAGTGACTTCATCTGGTCATGCTGAAAAACCGCTTGGCCGATCGCGGTCGCCTGGTCCTTCCACGGCTCGAAGAATGCGTAGCCATCGGACTGCGCGAGCGTCGGGGCGATCGCGGACAACTTCTGATAGGTGTCCTGGTCGACTCCGGCGTCGGTCGCGACGATGAAGTCGGGTTTTAGATGGGCGATCTGCTCAACCTGGACTCCGTTGTCAAGGTTCAGCACAACGGGTTTGGCGTTGCCGAGTTTGGGGCGGGCCCACGGCCACACCGCGAACGGCTGGTCGCCGAACCAGTTGGTTACCGCGATCGGCACGACGCCAAGTGCCAGCAGATCGTCCTGCCCGGTGAAACCTGCGCTGACCACCCGCTTGGGCGGCTCGGGAACGGTCGTCTCACCGAAAGCGTGCGTGATTGTCACTGGCTCGCCACCGGCGCCGCGGCCGGCGGCCGCCGGTTTGTGCGACGAGCAGGCCGGGGGAGTCGCGGCCAAGAGCAGTCCCGCGGCCGCGCCGGCGCGCAAAAACCCGCGCCGACTGCATTGCGCTGGCATCGCGTGAGCCTACAGCGTTGGCTCAGGTCAACGGCATTCCGGCGTCGACGAAGTCCAGGGCGCGCAAGACGGTATCGGTGGCGCGCGGACCAGGCTCGTAGACCGCCATCATCGCGCCGGTGAGGGCTCCGGCGAATACCCGTAGCTCGAAATCGCTTGCGTCACGGCCGATTCGGCCGCTGATTGCCTCGGCGAACGTGGTGATGGTGCGGTAGCACTCGTCGTACATGGCCGCCTTGAGCTCGGGTGTTCTCGAACTCCCGTTGGTCGTCCGACAGGTTGGCCATGACGGCCTGGTAGGCGCGCCGCACCGCCTGACTCGGCGACAGCTCGGGCGGCTGTTCGTCCAGGGCATTCAGGATTACCGGGTCCATGTCGTCGGCGAGCAACACGGATTCCTTGGTCGGGAAATACCGGAATAACGTGCTCGGCGATACCTCGGCGGCCTCGGCGATCTGCTCGACGGTGGTGGCGGCGTAACCGTTTTCTTCGATCAGCCGGAACGCCTCCCGCCTGATGGTCTGGCAGTCCTGATTTTTTGCGTTCCCGCAGACCGGGAGTTTGGTCAGTCGCCTGCATGACCTGATTCTCCCGTACGCCGGGTGGTGGCGTGATGGGTTCATCTTCGCGAAGGTGCTTATTAACGGTCAATCCCCACTGCGTTGGCGTCCAGCAGCCGAATTTGTAAGCAGTCGAACCGATTTCGGCGGCCACCGTCAGCGTGACCGGGCCCGCTGTCCCCCAGTCGTTTGAACTGGCCGGCGCCGGCACGGCGCTACGAGGGGCATCCCTTCACCCCAAGCTTCACCACCCTGTCGTTGCCCCGGTCGGCGACGAGCACGTTGCCGACGGAGTCGACCGCCACCGCTAGAGGAGTGTTGAGGCCGGTGAGGGGCAGCTCGGTCGGGGCATTTGACCCGGCCGCCAACTTCACCACCTTGTTGTTGTCGTGTTCGGTGACGAACACGTCGCCGGTCCCATCCACCGCGATACCCCACGGCACGCTGACGCCGGTGAACGGCAGCACGGTCTGGTTGTTCGACCCGGCCACCAATTTCAGCACCCTGTTGTTGTCGGTGTCGGTGACATAGACGCTGCCGGCGCTGTCCAGGGCCACACCATCTGGGTTATTGAGGCCGTCGAACGGCAACACGGTCTGGTTGTTCGACCCGGCCGCCAACTCCACCACCCTGTCGTTGCCCCGGTCGGCCACATACACATTGCCGGCGCCATCCACCGCTACACCCTCTGGGTAATTGAGGCCGGTGAACGGCAGCACAGTCTGGTTGTTCGACCCAGCCGCCAACTTCACAACCCGGTTGTTGAAGTCGGCGACGTACACGCTGCCGCCGCTGTCCAGGGCCACACCCTGGGGCTGGTAAAGGCCGGTGAACGGCCACACCGTCGTGGTGGTCGACCCGGCGGCCAATTCCACCACCCGGCCGTACATGCCCTCACTGCTGACGTACACATTGCCGGCGTTGTCCACCGCCACGCCGCCTGGGGAGAGGCGGAAATCGATTCCCGTGAACGGCAGCACGCTTTGTCCGCACGCCGGCGTCGATGGCCCGTGGTGCGGCCTCACAAGGTATCCGAAGGCCGCGACGAGCAGGACGACCGCGGCGCCGACGAGGATCCACAGCTTGCGGTTACGGCGGGGCTCGCTGGTGGCGGGCCTGAAGTCAGGCTGCTGCGCACCGGGCTGTTGGGTGAAGTCTGGCGGACCCGCAGGCCCGCCAGACGGGATCCCGGGGGCCGACGCCGCGGGACGAGCCATTGTCTCGGCCGCGGCGGCCTCCTCGCTGATCCGGGCAGCCCGGTGCTGTTCGGGTGCGGTCAGCGCGTTGAGGGCGGCGTTGGCCAGATCACCGGCACTGCGATAGCGCTCCTCGGGCTTTTTGGCCATGCCTTTGGCGATCACCTGATCTAGGGCTACCGGAACCAGTCCAGGTCGCAGTTGGCTGGGCCGCGGAGGAGGCTCCGTCAGATGGGCGCCGATCGCCCGTTCGATGCTTTCGACCCGAAACGGCGGCGAACCGGTCAAACACTCGGCCAGCACACAGGTCAGCGAATAGATATCGGAGCGATAAGTGACCTCATCGCCGGTGAATCGCTCCGGGGCCATGTACTTGTAGGTTCCCATCGCCGTTCCGGTCTGGGTCAGCCCTGGGTCGGTGGCGGCGCGCGCGATGCCGAAATCGACCAGATAGGCGAAGTCGTCGCCGGTAATCAAGATGTTCTCCGGTTTGACATCGCGGTGCGTCACGCCGGCAGCGTGCGCAGCGTCCAGCGCGCCGGCGATTTGGCGCACTATGGCCACCGCACGTGCTGGGCTCAGTGGCCCAGAGCGTTTAAAAAGGGTGGACAGGTCGATGCCTTCGATCAGGCGCATGTCCAAATACAGCTGTCCGTCGATCTCGCCGTAGTCATGAATAGGCACCACATGTGGCTCGGTCAGCCGGCCCGCGGCGTCGGCCTCGCGTTGCATGCGGGCACGAAACAGCGGGTTGCCGGAGAATTGCCCCGAGATCAGCTTCAACGCCACCACTCTGCGCTTGCGAGTGTCCTCGGCCTCGTAGACCTCGCCCATCCCGCCGCGGCCGATCAGCCGTAGCAGCCGATAGGGTCCAAACCGCGCCCCCGCCCGCGAACCACGCTCGGTATCGGTCACCGTCGACGCTCCCTTCCCCCGGCCATCGGATCCCGCAAGCCGCAACCGGCCGCTCCCGATGCCCGTGATGCCGCCGCGCCGCGATCAATGGTTACAGCCAACACGTTAATTCGCCAACAAGCTGGCCACAGCAAAATCGCGCTATCTCAGCGAACTCCGCATAATGCGCTCTGGCCGCATCTCTGGTTGCCTGGAAATGATGATTTTTAATCACGCGATAGCATTCACCGCCGTTGCCAATTTGTCTTGGAAAGAGGACGGCAGCGGAATGGATCCGTATTGGTCTAAACCATCTTGGCCCGGACCAATTGCGGCCTGCATAAACGCCTTTACGGCCGTGCCGGTCGCGGAATCCGGATACTTCGAGCACACGACCTCATAGGTCGCCTCCACGATCGGGTACGCACCAGACTGCGTGGGCTTGTAGAACGCCGACAAGTCCAATACCAGGTCATTGCCCTGCCCAACGATCTTCGCGCCGGCTATCGTCTTGCTGACCGAGTCCTTGGTGATCGACACCGCATCCGGACCGGCTGATGTGATGATGTCGGCCATGCTCAACTGCTTGCCCACCCCGAACGACCACTCGTTGTAGGTGATCGACCCGTCGGTGTTCTGCACGGCCGCCGACGTGCCGTTATCACCGACGGCACCGTCACCGACACCCCCGTTGAACGTCTGGCCGGCGCCTTTACCCCACGCACCATCGGACGCATCATCGAGGTATTTCTGGAAGTTGGTCGAGTTAGCGGACTGGTCGCTGCGGAAGAACACGTGAATGGGCGTTGCGGGCAGGTTGATATCTGGATTGAGCGCCGTGATCGCCGGGTCGTTCCAGCTGGTAATGCCGCCGTTGAAGATCTTCGCGGTCGTGGGCCCATTCAGCCTCAGCGAACTCACCCCGTTGAGGTGGTAGGTGACCGCGATCGGTTCAAACACCGTTGGCAGATCCCATGCGGGCGAACCGCACCGCTGCGCCGCCCTCTCGGGCTGACCTTTCGATGGGTTCAGCGGATCGCCGGAACCCGCCAGATCGGTCTCGTTACTGACGAAATCCGTCATCCCGGCGCCCGAGCCGTTGGCGTTGTAGTCCAGCGTGTACCCCGGGCACGCATGGACATAGGCATAGACGAATTGCTCCATCGCGTTCTCTTGCGCAGTCGCGCCGCTGGCCTTGAGCTTCTTCTTGCCGCCGCACTGCACCGACGTCGAGTTGGCGTTGGATCCAGACGAGGTGTTGTTGCTGCCACCGCATCCCGATAGCACCAACGCGCCGGCGATCAGCAGGCTCAGCGCGGTGCCGGATCGGGTGAGCTTCACCGAACTCCTCCGAAGCGTCAGGGCGACGGACACTCCGCCACCGGGTCCAGGCCAGCAGCGTAACCACGTACCGTCGCGCAGATCCGTCGCTGGTCGGCAACAAACGTATGAACCCAACGTGAATATACAAAGCTTTGAAGATGGACGGAGGATTACGGCGCTTGGCCCCGAACACGGCGTCGCGAAGTAGCATCGTGTGTTGATGGACTGTCAACAGCTCGACGCCGAGACTGGCGCCGATGACGCTGATGCCGCTGCCCCTGTTATACGTGCGGTGAACCTCACCCTGGGCTTCGGCGCTAATACTGTGCTCGATGAGGTGAGCCTCAACTTTCCCGCGCGGGCGGTCACGTCCTTGCTGGGGCCGACCGGCTCCGGCAAGACCACTTTCCTGCGCACCCTGAATCGGATGAACGACAACGTGTCCGGATACCGCTACAGCGGTGATGTCCTGTTGGGCGGACGTAGCATCTTCAAAAGCCAAGACCTGATGGAATTTCGCCGCAGGGTCGGCATGCTGTTCCAGCGTCCCAATCCATTCCCGATGTCGATCTTAGACAATGTCGTTGCGGGTCTGCGCGCACATAAGCTGGTGTCCCGCAAGGAC
>DASZKQ010000003.1:0-2222 GCA_035552835.1 Mycobacterium sp.
ATCGGGCCAAGATCGAGGCGACCATCGCCAACGCGCGGGTCGTCGTGGACGGCCCGGGCGACCTGTCGGAGTTGCTGTGGTCCTTCGCGCCGGCCCGCCGCCCTCGTCCCGCGACCCTGGCTGACGTCCCCGCCACGACGCCGGAATCCATCGCCATGGCACGCGAATTGAAGCGTCGTGGGTTCCGCTTCGTAGGCCCCACGACCGCCTACGCACTGATGCAGGCAACCGGGATGGTCGACGACCACCTGCGGGCGTGCTGGGTGCCCTCCACCGCGATGTGAAACGCCGTAGCCGGAGGTCATGTGCAGCTGGCCGCACTGATAGGGAACAATGGAGTGGTGAATGTGCAGTTGACGGGCCAGCTCGAATCTGGAGGGAGCGCTCGATGGCGGCGATGAAGCCCCGGACTGGTGACGGTCCACTGGAAGCGACCAAGGAGGGGCGCGGCATCGTGATGCGGGTACCGCTGGAGGGCGGTGGCCGACTCGTCGTCGAGCTGACACCTGACGAAGCCGCTGCATTGGGCGACGAGCTCAAAGGCGTTACCAGCTAAATCCGCCGTATCACCCGCACGCGAGCGCCGGCGTCACGCGCACACTTTCTGGTAGATCTCCAACGTCTGCTGTGCGATCTGCGCCCAGGAGAATTCCGCGATGCACCGTTGCCGTCCCGCTCGGCCGTAGCGCTGCGCCCGCTCCGGATCGGCCACCAGGGCGTTGACCGCCCGGGCGATCCGGGTCTGGAAGCCGGCGGGGTCGTCGGCGTCGTAGTGCACCAGCGATCCGGTCACCCCGTCGTCGATCACCTCGGGTATGCCACCCACGTCGGAGGCGACGACCGCAGTGCCGCAGGCCATCGCCTCGAGGTTGACGATTCCCAGTGGCTCGTACACCGATGGGCACACGAATGCCGTTGCAGCCGAGAGAATTTCGCGAATCTTGCCGATCGGCAGCATCTCTCTGACCCAGAACACGCCGGTACGCGAACCGGCCAGCTCGGCGACTCCGGCGCTCACTTCGGCGGCGATCTCCGGGGTGTCGGGAGCCCCGGCGCACAGCACCAACTGCACGTCGGGATCGAAGTCGTGGGCGGCCGCCAGCAGATGGGAGACACCCTTTTGGCGGGTGATCCGGCCGACGAACGCGACGATGGGCCGGCTGGCGTCCACGCCGAGGTCGGCCAGCACCGACTCGCCCGGCACCGGCTCGGCCGGATACCAGACGTCGGTGTCGATCCCGTTGCGCACGACGTGGACTCGGCCCGGATCGACGGTCGGGTACACCCTCAGCACATCGTCACGCATGCCCGAGCTGACGGCGATCACCGCGTCAGCCGCGTTCACCGCGGTCTGCTCGACCCATGACGAGATCCGGTAGCCGCCGCCGAGCTGCTCGGCCTTCCACGGCCGCAACGGTTCCAGCGAATGCGCGGTCAGCACGTGCGGTACGCCGTGCAGCAACGACGCCAGATGCCCGGCCATCCCGGTGTACCAGGTGTGGCTGTGCACCACGGTGGCTTCCGCGGCGGCGCCGGCCATCACCAGATCCGAGGACAGCGTGGATAGCGCCGGATTCGCACCGCGCAGTTGGGTGTCGGGCTGATAGGCGAACGCTCCGGGCCGCGCCGCGCCCATGCAGTGCACGTCGACCTGGCACAGGTTGCGCAGTTGCGCGACGAGCTCGGTCACATGGACTCCGGCCCCGCCGTAGACCTCCGGCGGGTACTCCCGGGTCATCATCGCCACACGCATACTCGGCACCGTAGTAGTCGCCTGCGAACATCGCAGGAACCGACCCCTTGCCGGCCTGTGACCGTTGTCTCGTCAAAGAGATTCGCATTTGTTGATGAACTGTCCCTCCGCATGGGTACTCAGACGAGTTGGCGGGGCTTTATCTGGCAGGGGTTCGCGGCGGCCGTTAGGTTTGATGCATGAGGGAAGCACCACACGTGCTGGGCATTGTCCTGGCCGGAGGTGAGGGCAAGCGGCTGTACCCATTGACCGCCGACCGCGCCAAGCCGGCCGTTCCCTTCGGCGGCGCTTATCGGCTGATCGACTTCGTGCTGTCCAACCTCGTCAACGCCCGATATCTGCGGATCTGCGTTCTGACGCAGTACAAGTCGCATTCACTGGACCGTCACATCTCGCAGAACTGGCGATTGTCGGGCCTTGCCGGTGAGTACATCACCCCGGTTCCGGCCCAGCAGCGGCTCGGCCCGCG
>DASZKQ010000004.1:0-3294 GCA_035552835.1 Mycobacterium sp.
GACGGCCGGATCTACATCGCGCAGGTGACCGGCAGCCAGATCAGTGCCCTCGACATCGAAACCGGTCGGCTGGAAACCATCAGCCCCAAGGGCGGCGACATCATCGCGCCCGACGATGTGGCTTTCGACCCGCGCGGCAACCTCTACGCCACCGAGGTGATGGACGGTCGAGTCAGCGCGCGCGGCACCGACGGCCGCACCCAGGTGCTGCGCGACGATGTCCCGTCCGCCAACGGGATCACCGTCCACCAGGGCCGGTTGTTCATCGGCGAATGCCGGGAAGGCGGGCGCCTGCTCGAGCTTAACTTGGGCGGTGGTCCGCCGCGGGTGCTGCTGGAGAATGTCCCGTCCCCCAACGCGATGGAGGTCGGCCCGGACGGGTTGCTGTACTTCCCGGTGATGGGCGCCAACGAAATCTGGCGCATCAACCTGGACGGCGGTGCGCCCGAAACAGTCGCCACCGGCCTCGGTGTGCCCGATTCGGTGAAGTTCGATGCGGCGGGCCACATCGTTTCGACGCAGGTGCACAGCGGCCAGGTGTTGCGCATCGACCCGCGCACCGGCGAGCAGACCGTACTGGCCGACCTCAACCCCGGCCTGGACAACTCGACCTTCGTCGGAGATCGGCTGTTCGTCTCGAATTTCACCGGTGAGATCACCGAAATCCTGGACCGCGGACGGACTTCGACTGTCATGCCGGGCGGGCTGAACTGGCCGCTGGATCTGGCCGTCGGCGCCGACGGCAACCTCTACATCGCCGATGGCACCTACTTCTACGTTCTGCTGCCCGATCGCACGTTGCAAACAGTGGGCATGCTGTTCACCCCTGGTTACCCGGGTTTCCTGCGCGGCCTGGTGCCGGCGGGACCTGGCGAGTTCGTCGTCACCACCTCGGGTGGTCAAGTGTCGCGCTACTGGCCCACCAGCTGCGAAACCAAGGTGCTGGCAGACGGATTCGATCAACTCTACGGGGTGGCGCTGGCCGCCGACGGTGCCGTCGTGGCCGCCGAACTCGGGACCGGCCGGGTGTTGTCGATCCGCGCCGGGCGAGCCGACGTGATCGCTTCGGGCCTGCATGATCCGATCGGGCTGGCGATTGCGCCCGACGGCACCTGCCTGGTCTCCGAAGCAGGCGCCGGGCGAGTGGTCGGGCTCACCGGATCCGGTGTCCAAACCGTGGTGGACGACTTAGAGCGGCCGCAGGGCATTCTGGTGCGCGGACGGCAGTTGTATGTGGTCGACGCGGGCGCCAAGGCGTTGATCGTCGTTGACCTGGACGACGCAACCCGGCGCACCATCGCGTCGGGGTTGCCGCTCGGCGCTCCGCCGGGCGTATCACCCAAGCCGCTGAAGGGCCTGCCGCCGTTCTCCGGGCCGCAGGGACCGTTCGCCGGGATCGCCGCCGGGCCCGACGGCACGCTCTACGTTTCGGCCGACGCGGAGGGCAGCGTGCTGGCAGTTCGGCAAGAACGTAGAGAAGTCAGCCATGGCTGACGACCGACCAACCGACCACCGCTACCTGCAGGTCGCCCGAGCGCTGCGGAAAGAGATCGTCGACGGGGTGTATCCGGTGGGATCGCAGCTTCCCACTGAACACCAACTGTGCGAACGGTTTTCGGTCAGCCGCTACACAGTCCGGGAGGCGTTGCGACGGCTACGTGACGACAACCTCGTCGCGTCGCGGCCGCGGGCCGGCACGCTCGTGGTTCCGCGGCCCTCGTCAGACTCCTACGTGCAGGACGTCGTCTCGATCAACGATCTGCTGGCCTTTGCGACCGGCGCGCAATTCGCGATCGAATCCACCGGGATGGCCCGCATCGACGACGAGCTGGCCGGCCGAACCGGGCTTAGCCCCGGCGAAGAGTGGTTGGCCGTCCTCGGTTTCCGGCAGATCGAGGGTGCGAAGTTCCCGGTGTGCCGAACCGAGTACTACATCAACCGAGCATTTGCCGGTGTGGGCAGACACTTGCAGCGTCATACCGGTCCGATATTCCCGCTGATCGAAGATCTCTTCGGGTTGAGCATCGTCGAGGTGCGTCAGGAGATCGCCGCGGTGCTGATCTCGCCGGTACTCGCCGCGGAGCTCAGCGTCGAGCCCGGCAGCCCGGCACTCGAAGTGCACCGCACCTACGCGACGTCCGACGGCGAGGTCGCCCAGGTGACGATCAATACGCATCCCGCCGCGCGTTTCCGTCACTCGATGACGATGCGACGGGTCCGCGGCTAGTCTCACGCATAGATCAGCTTAGATCGGCAATGTCAAGCAATGTGACTGGGAAACTGATCGGTGGACGGCGGGTCCGCTGGGACGACGAGCGGGCCGCCGACGCCTATGCACGCGGGTGGTGGGTGCGCGGCACCCTAGCTGACTCGCTGCTCGAGGCCGCGCAGCACACACCGCGGCGAATTGTGCTGATCGACGGTGCATGCCAAATCGACTGCCGAAACCTCTACGAACAGGCGGCGGCACTAGCGCAGTCGCTGCTGGCCCGCATGCCGCCCGGCAGCGTGGTGTCGATGATGCTGCCGAATTGGCATGAGGCCGCGATCATTTACCTGGCCGCGACGATGGCCGGAATGGTAGTGAACCCGATCTTGCCGTCGCTGCGGGATCGCGAGCTGCTCTTCATCCTCAAAGACGCGGACACCCGGATCATCTTCGTACCATCGCATTTCGGCTGGCACGACTACGCGGAGATGTTGGATCGGGTGGTCAGCCAAATGGATTCGCCGCCCGAGGTTGTCATGGTCCGCAGCGACGCGTCGCTGCCTGCGACGAACTCCTCGACAGTGGAGCTGCCGACGCTGGATCCCGACGCGGTGCGCATGATCCTTTACACATCGGGAACCACCGGCCGCCCGAAAGGAGTTCTGCACAGCCATAACTCGATGCACGCGCTGATCTGCCAGATCCGCGACTATTGGCAGGTGCAACCCGGTGATCGGTTTCTGGTGCCGTCGCCGATCGCGCATATCGGCGGCTCCATCTACGCGTTCGAGTGTCCGCTGCTGCTAGGCACGTCCGCGGTCCTGATGGAACGCTGGAACGCCGACGATGCGGTCGATCTCATCGGGGCGAAACGTTGCACTCACATGGCCGGAGCGACACCTTTTCTGGAGCAGATGCTCACTGCTGCCGAACGCGCCGGTACACGACTGCCGGAGTTGAAGCTGTTCATTTGCGGCGGCGCGTCGGTGTCACCGTCGTTGATCCGCAGAGCAGCAGAGTATTTCGAGCGCGCCGTGGTCACTCGGGTGTACGGCTCGACCGAAGTTCCGGTGACGACGGTCGGC
>DASZKQ010000005.1:0-6730 GCA_035552835.1 Mycobacterium sp.
CGCCGTCGTCGGGGCCGGGCGTGGGCTTCGTGCTGTCACACGAACAATTCACCACTGCCCAACTCGTCGACCAAGCCCAGGCGGCTGAGCAGGCCGGATTCCGCTACCTGTGGGCCAGCGATCACCTCCAGCCATGGCAGGACAACGAGGGTCATTCGATGTTCCCGTGGATCACGCTGGCGCTGGTAGGCCAACGCACCAACCACATCCCGTTCGGCACCGGCGTGACGTGTCCCATCTATCGCTACCACCCGACCACTGTCGCGCAGGCGTTTGCGTCGCTCGCGCTGCTCTATCCAGGCCGCGTGTTCCTCGGCGTCGGCACGGGTGAGCGGCTCAATGAGCAAGCTGCCACCACCCAGTTCGGGCCATACCAGGAGCGCCATGACCGGTTGGTCGAAGCCGTTGTGTTGATCCGGCAGCTATGGAGTGGTCAGCGAATCTCATTTCAGGGACGTTACTTTCAGACGAATCAGCTCAAGCTCTACGATCCACCGCCGTCGCCTCCGCCGATCTTCATCGCCGCGGGCGGTCCCAAGAGCGCGCAGCTGGCCGGCCAGTACGGCGACGGCTGGATCAGCGAGGCCAGCGGCATCAAAAATCAAAAACTGGTGGCCGCATTCAACCGGGGCGCGCACGACTCCGGCCGCGATCCCAGCAAGCTGGGCAAGCGAGCCGAAATGTTTGCCGTCGTCGGCGATCAGAGCGAAATCACCCACGCCGCAGAGCTGTGGCGGTTTACCGGGGGCGCTGTCGACCAACCCAATCC
Source organism: Mycobacterium sp. (assembly GCA_035552835.1). Lineage (GTDB taxonomy): Bacteria > Actinomycetota > Actinomycetes > Mycobacteriales > Mycobacteriaceae > Mycobacterium. The sequence goes on from DASZKQ010000005.1 coordinate 770, forward strand.
CGTCGACATCCAGCGCGCGGCGCAAGCCAATCCGGTGGACAAGGTCATCCACGGCTGGACCACCGGCACCGATGCCGCCACCCACATCGCGGCGGTGCAGGCCGTTCTGGATGCCGGGGCGACGCCGTTCATGCATTTCGCGCAGCGCAATCCGCTCGCCGCGATCGACTTCTACCACACCGCGGTGCTGCCGCGGCTGCACTAGTAGCTGGTCAGCTCAGCACGGCGTTGAGGTAAACATTGTCGGCGAAAGCCGCCGCGACTTCATCGTCGGGGTAGACGAAGCCGTTGGCGGCATGCATCTGCGCGACTGTGCGGTGCGAAACCTGCCAGCCACGCTGGGTCAGGTATTCGATGATGTGGCTGCGCTCGAAGTGGTAGACGAGGTCGTTGAAGTCGATATCGAACCCGAGCTCACTCATCCGCTCGTGATGCATCCGATAACGCGGGTCGGTGAAAATTCTTGTGTCAGGGACGAATTCGGAGAACAGTTGGCTGTGGGCAGCGCTCAACGAGGTGACGTTGTCGAACAAGCCGTCCTGCGCCTCGGGCGGCAGATAGACCAGTAATCCCTCGGCGCTCCACGCCGCGGGGGCCTCCGGCTCGAAGCCCGCGGCCTTAAGGGCGGCAGGCCAATCGTCACGCAAATCAACAGCGACGGTTCGACGCTCGGCCGTCGGCTGGGCACCGAGCTTGCGCAGCGTCGAGGTTTTGAACTCGATGACGTTCGGCATGTCGACCTCGTAGACGACGGTGCCTTCCGGCCAGGGCAGCCGGTAGGCACGCGCGTCCAAGCCAGCCGCCAGGATGACCGCCTGGCGGATACCGCTGTGCGCCGCATCGCGGAAATGCTGGTCGTAGAACCGGGTGCGGACTGCCATGCCCCGCGCCATCCGGTCCGGATCGAATTCGGTCTCGTCAGTGACCCGTATCTCGCCGTTCACCAGCCGGGTGTAGACGTCGATGCCGACCGCGCGGACCAACGGCGCGGCAAACGGGTCGTCGATCAGCCCGGCGGCTGAGGCCAGCGCCCGCTGGGCGGCCACCATGGTCGCCGTCGCCCCTACGCTCGTCGCCAGATCCCAACTGTCGCTCTCGGTGCGCCGGGACATCGCGGCTCCCATCTAGGCGTTTCCCAAACAATATAGATCACCTAGTTAATACAGCAGACGGCGCCCTTGACATAACCGAGGGCTGCGCTACTATCTGCGTATGCATGCAGGTAACGAGGATGTCCGGTTGCCGGACGACCAGGTCAGCCTGGTGGTCGAGGTCTTCCGGATGTTGGCTGACGCCACCCGTGTTCAGGTGCTGTGGTCGCTCGCCGACCGCGAAATGTCGGTCAACGAACTCGCTGAGCATGTGGGGAAACCGGCACCGTCGGTGTCGCAACACCTTGCCAAGTTGCGGATGGCCCGGCTGGTGCGGACCCGCCGGGAGGGGACGACGATCTTCTACAGCCTGGAAAACAATCACGTACGACAGCTCGTTGTCGACGCCGTCTTCAACGCCGAACACGCCGGCCCGGGAGTCCCGCGCCATCACCGCGTTGATGACGGGCTGCGGGTGGTCGACCGAAGGCCGGCGCGGAAAGGTAGCTGAGTCGTCGGCTGCCTAGGCATTACAACCAAGCAACGCAATGTGTTTCACACAAAGGAGATGATCGAAGATGACTGATCAGCACAACCATGAAGGGCCGCACTCGCACGAGCACGAACACGGCGGGGTCGCTCACACGCACGCGCACACCGTGCACGAACACGAGCACGTCGAGCACGAGCACACGCACACCCACGACGACGGAACCGAGCACAGCCACGGACATGTGCATCAGTCCGGCCTCGAAGAACCTCACAATCACGCGCACGGCTGATTGCCTGCGCTAGCGGCCCGGCGGTTGCTGTCAGACGTTGGGGCAGTAATGCTTTGGGCTGTCGCGCTCGTCGAGCGGCGGCAAGTTGCGTGCGGGGGTGTGCACCAGCGGCGTCGACGCCGGGATGCGACCGGTGGCGCGGTCCCACCCCGCACGGGCCCGCGGGTGCATGCGGGCCCGGCGCGGCAAGCAGTTAAAGACCAGCCGCACAACATCACCGAAGCGGCGGTGTAGCCACTCGTTGCGGCGCGACCAGGTGTAGCCCATCAGCTCGCGCACCGGCGGGTCGTAGAGCCCGACCGTCAGCCAGACGAAGAACGGCGCCAGCAGTTTGCGCTGCAGGTTCCACAGCCGGTCCGGAATCCATTGCGCGAACGGTGGTTTGGGTAGCTCGGTCAAGTTGAGCACCTCGCGGGCCGCGAAGTTGTTCTCCAGCACCTCGCGGCACATGCGGTCCCAGTAGACCCGGAAGTCTTCCCACGTTTCTGGGACTGGGCGCATGCTCATCCCGTACATCCGGTACCACTGCACATGCTCGTCGAACAGCTGGCGCTTCTGCGCCTCGGTCAAGCCACCGCAGAACCGCTCAGCCACATGCAACGTGCCGACAAAGAATGTGGAGTGCGCCCAATAGAAGACGTCGGGGTTCAACGCGTGATACCGCCGGCCCTGACTGTCGGCGCCCTTGATGTCCACGTGGTAGTCGCGCACCTCGGCGCCGGTCATCGGTGCGCGGTCGCCGTCGAAGACCACGCCACCGATCGGATACAGCGACCGCAGCAACCGCGGCCAGCGTTCGCGGAAGAACGTCGAGTGGTCTTCGACCGCCGCACCCAGTTGCGGATGCATGTTCTGCATCGACCCGGCCCACGGACCCTGCAGCATGCCGCGCCAATCACCGAAGTACCGCCAGGTCAGCGAGTCCGGGCCAAGCGGCGGGGCGTCATATCCCAGCGGCGAAACCGGGCAACCCGCCGCGACCGGGCAAGACTGCGACGTATCTTGAGTCACTGGTGAGGTTTCCTGTCCGTGTCAGCCAATTTGACTACACACGTTGTCACTATAGACCTTAGGAGTGACGTGCCGTCCGGTCAACGCTCGCGCCGCTGGTCCGGCGTTCCCTTGGGGGATCGCCAGGCCCTGCGGCGCGACGAACTCGTCACGGCGGGCGTGCAGTTACTCGGCGGGGAGAGCGGCCCGGGAGTGACGGTGCGGGCGGTATGCCGGCAGGCCGGGCTCACCGAACGCTACTTCTACGAAAGCTTCACTGACCGTGACGAATTCGTGCGTGCCGTCTACGACGACGTCTGCACCCGCGCCATGTCGGCGCTGATGTCTGCGACCACGCCGCGCGAAGCCGTGGAGCGATTCGTCGCCCTGATGGTCGACGACCCGGTGGGGGGCCGGGTGCTGTTGCTAGCCCCGGCGGTCGAGCCGGTGCTGGTCCGGTCCGGCGCCGAGTGGATGCCCAGCTTCATCGACTTGCTGCAGCACAAGCTCACCCAGATCGGCGATCCGACGCGGCAAACCATGGTCGCCACCAGCTTGATCGGCGGCCTGACCGCACTATTCACCGCCTACCTGAATGGGCGGCTGGCGGCCACCCGTGAGCAGTTCATCGACTACTGCGTGGAAATGCTGCTCAGCCGTGCTACGACGCACTGAACGCGCGGTCGTGGCGACGCGAACTAAACTCGCCGGTTCGGAACTTGATGCTACCGGTATACACAGATATATTGACTGGAACCGACAGACACAGATAACTGGGAGGCGTTGTGCGGGATCCTCAAGACCTGGACCTGTTGCGTGAACTCGAGCCGGTCGTCGAGAAGAGCATGAACCGGCATCTGAGCATGCACAGGCCCTGGAACCCGCACGACTACATCCCGTGGTCGGATGGCAAGAACTTCTACGCGCTGGGCGGCCAGGACTGGGAGCCCGGACAGTCCAAGCTGACCGACGTCGCGCAGGTGGCGATGGTGCAGAACCTGATGACCGAGGACAACCTGCCGTCGTATCACCGCGAGATCGCGATGAACTTCGGCATGGACGGCGCCTGGGGCCAGTGGGTGAACCGCTGGACCGCCGAGGAGAACCGGCACGGGATCGCGCTGCGCGACTACCTGGTCGTGACCCGCGCCGTCGACCCGGTCGAGTTGGAGAACCTGCGCTTAGAGGTGGTGAACCGGGGCTTCAGCCCGGGCCAGAACCAGCAGATTCGAGAAGAGCTGTTCGCCGAGAGCCTGTTCGACTCGGTCATTTACGTGACCTTCCAGGAGCTGGCCACCCGGATCTCGCATCGCAACACCGGTAAAGCCTGCAACGAGACGATCGCCGATAAGCTGCTGGCCAAGATCTCCGCCGACGAGAACCTGCACATGATCTTCTACCGCGACGTCGCCGAGGCCGGGTTCGAGATCGCGCCCAATCCAGCGATGAAGTCGCTGCACAAGGTGCTGCGCAACTTCCAAATGCCCGGCTACCAAGTGCCCGAGTTCCGGCGCAAAGCCGTGATGATCGCCGTCGGCGGAGTCTACGACCCGCGTATCCACCTTGACGAGGTCGTGATGCCGGTGCTGAAGAAATGGCGCATCTTCGAGCGTGAGGACTTCACCGGTGAGGCCGCCGCGATGCGGGACGACCTGGCGGTGCTGATCAAGGAGCTCGAGATGGCCTGCGACAAGTTCGAGCTGTCCAAGCAGCGCCAACTCGAGCGGGAAGCCCGCACCGGCAAGAAGGTCACCGCACCCGAGCTGCATCGCACCGAAGGAACGCTGACCATGAGCCGGCGGTAGCCGGCCTTGCGTATCGGGCCGATCACGCTGGCCAGCCCGGTGGTGTTGGCCCCTATGGCGGGTGTGACAAACGTCGCATTCCGGACGCTGTGCCGCGAGCTCGAGCAGGAGCGCGTCGGAACCGTCAGCGGACTTTACGTCTGCGAGATGGTGACGGCGCGTGCCTTCGTCGAGCGGCATCCCGTCACCATGCACATGACGACGTTCTCCGCCGACGAATCGCCGCGATCGCTGCAGCTCTACACCGTCGATCCGGCGACCACCTATGCGGCGGTGACAATGGTCGCCGACGAAGGCCTCGCCGATCACGTCGACATGAATTTCGGCTGTCCGGTGCCCAAAGTCACCCGTCGTGGCGGCGGGGCGGCGCTGCCGTTCAAGCGGCGGCTATTCGGCCAGATCGTCGGGGCGGCCGTGGCCGCCACCACAGGCACCGACATCCCGGTGACCGTGAAGTTCCGGATCGGCATCGACGACGACCACCACACCCATCTCGACGCCGGCCGAATCGCCGAGTCCGAAGGTGCGGCCGCGGTCGCATTACATGCCCGCACCGCCGCCCAGCGCTATTCCGGAACTGCGGATTGGGAGCAGATCGCCCAGCTCAAGCAGCATGTGCGGACGATCCCGGTGCTCGGCAACGGCGACATCTTCGAGGCCAGCGACGCGCTAACCGTGATGGCCGTGACCGGGTGCGACGGCGTTGTCATCGGCCGCGGCTGCCTGGGCCGGCCGTGGCTCTTCGCCGAGCTGTCGGCCGCGTTCACCGACAGCCCGACGCCCACCCCACCCAATCTCGGCCAGGTCGCCACCATCATTCGCCGGCACGGGGAGCTGCTCGTCGCCCATTTCGGCGAAGACAAGGGGATGCGCGATATCCGCAAGCACGTCGCCTGGTACCTGCACGGCTTTCCCGCCGGATCGGAATTGCGACGGGCTCTAGCTCTGGTCAGAACGCGCGACGAACTCGACACTCTGCTGGACAAGCTCGACGCCAGCGTGCCGTTCCCCACTGCGGCTAACGGGCCACGTGGGCGCCAGGGCTCACCCGCCCGGGTCGCCCTGCCGGAGGGCTGGCTGGTCGACCGCGATGACTGCACGGTGCCGGCGGGCGCCGACATCATGCACTCGGGCGGCTGAACCGAGCACGATCCGAGATCGCGTTTCGGTCGATGTCTCAGTACGATGTGGATCTTGTTGTGTCGCGCGCCGGTGGCCAAGCCCCAATAAGCTCGACCACCCGGCGTTGCGCTGATGTACGCGCACAGCATTGGGCACCTCACCAGATTCGGA
>DASZKQ010000006.1:0-5720 GCA_035552835.1 Mycobacterium sp.
TGGCCGCCCTCGCGGCTCAGCGCCCACCCGCCAACCGCCCTCTCGTCGAATCGCGCTCCGTCGCTTACCAATTCGGCCACCGCCCGGTGACCATCAGCAACTATCGACGTCACCGCGTCGCTGTCACAAAGACCGGCGCCGGCGGCCAGCGTATCGGCGACGTGCGCGTCGACGGAGTCGTCGGTATCCGGCAGCACCACCGCGATTCCACCCTGGGCGTAGTGGGTGGCCGTCACGCCCGACCTGCGGCCCGCCTTGCTGAGCACGACGACCCGGCGTCCAGCCCGATGGGCAGCCAGCGCGGCGGCCAGGCCGGCCACCCCGGTGCCGATGACCACCACGTCGGCCCGTTGCTGCCAGGCCGGACGGATGCTCATTCGCCGCCGCCGGGCTGGCCGATCGCAATCATCCGCTGCACGCTTTGCCGCGCCAGCCGGGCAATCTGCGCATCAACATGGACTTCGTCGGCGCCCTCGACCAGGCAGCGCAACAGCGCCGCGGGGGTGATCATCTTCATGTATTTGCACGTCGCGCGGTCATTGACCGCGCGAAAGTCGACCGCAGGCGCGGCATTGCGCAGCTGATACAACATCCCGACCTCGGTGGCAACCAGCACCTGGCGGGCGTGGGTGTCCCGCGCGGCGTCCAGCATGCCCCCGGTCGACAAGATCTTCACCCGCTCCTCCGGGAAGGCGCCCTCGCCGGCGAGATAGAGCGCCGACGTCGCACAGCCACACTCCGGGTGGACAAACAATTCGGCATCGGGATGCTTACGGGCCTGATCGGTGAGCTCGTCGCCGTTGATCCCGGCATGCACATGACACTCGCCGGCCCACACGTGCAGGTTCGCCCTTCCCGTCAGCCGCCGTACGTGCGCCCCGAGGAACTGGTCGGGGCAAAACAGCACCTCGCGGTCCGCGTCGATGGAGGCGACCACGTCGACGGCGTTCGAGGAAGTGCAGCAGATGTCGGTGAGCGCCTTCACCGCCGCGGTGGTGTTGACATAGGAGACGACGACGGCGCCGGGGTGTTCGTCCTTCCATTCCTGCAGATCTTCGGGGGTGATCGAGTCGGCCAGCGAGCAGCCCGCCCGCTGGTCGGGGATCAGCACCATCTTGTCCGGGCTAAGGATTTTCGCGGTCTCCGCCATGAAGTGCACGCCGCAGAACACGATGGTTTCTTCGGGCGCCTCGGCAGCAATCCGCGACAGCGCCAGCGAGTCACCGACGTGATCGGCGACATCCTGGATGGCCGGGAGCTGGTAGTTATGCGCCAAAATCGTGGCGTTGCGCAGCTCGGCCAGCCGGCGAATCTCGGCGACCCATCGCTCGTCGCCCTCGACGCCGGCATAACCGGTGGGAGAGCTGGTGATTCCCGCGGCCAGTCCATTTCCCAGGGCTTTTGCCAGCTCAGATGCCACCGGATCCGTGCGATTCAGGACCGTCATGGCCGTTCCTTTCGCCCCCGACCCCGGTTTTCGACTTATAATCGAAAACATGGCACATGGTAGCACTGCTCACGAAGTGCTCGCCGTCGTATTCCAGGTTCGCGGCCTCGGCTCCGGGCCGAAGACCCCGAAGCCCCAGCTCAGCGTCCTGCTGTGGCAACGCGCCCGCGATCCGCAGCGAGGTGCGTGGTCGTTGCCCGGCGGACGCCTACGCCACGATGAGGACATGACGACGTCGGTGCGACGTCAACTGGCCGAGAAGGTCGACCTGCGGGAAGTGGCTCACCTGGAGCAGCTCGCGGTGTTCTCCGATCCCGAGCGGGTGCCCGGCACGCGCACGATCGCGTCGACCTTTCTGGGCCTGGTGCCCTCCCCCGCCACCCCGGAGCTGCCGCCCGACACCAGCTGGCACCCGGTCACCGCACTGCCGACAATGGCGTTCGACCACGGCCCGATGGTCGCCCATGCCCGCACCCGGCTGGTCGCCAAGATGTCCTACACGAACATCGGATTTGCCTTGGCACCAACCGAATTCGCGCTGTCGGCGCTGCGTGACATTTACAGCGCCGCGTTGGGGCATCAGGTCGACACGACGAATCTGCAGCGCGTGCTGGCCCGTCGCGGCGTCATCACCGCGACCGGCACCGTCGTGCAGTCCGGGCGCAGCGGCGGCCGACCGGCGGCGCTGTATCGCTTCACCGATTCCCAGTTGAGGGTCACCGACGAGTTCGCTGCTCTACGACCTCCCGGCGGGCCGACTGGATTCTTAATGCCCTCTTAAGCAACAATGCCCCGATGGACATTGCCAGTCTTGCGAGCACGACGACCGGCGCGGAATGGATCGGGCGCGCACCCCATGAGGAGTTGCAGGCCAAGGCCCGCCCACTGCTGCCGTCGGACGACCCGTTCTACCAGCCGCCACCTGGTTACCAGCACGCCCTGCCCGGCACCGTGCTGCGTTCACGCGACGTCGAGCTGGCGTTCCTGGGTCTGATACCGCAGCGGGCCATGGCGACCCAGCTGCTGTACCGGACGACCGACATGAACGGCAGGCCGGAGGCGACGGTGACCACGGTGATCGTCCCCACAGACGTCACTCCCGAACACCCCTGCCCGGTGTTGTCGTATCAGTGCGCCATCGACGCGGTAACGTCCCGCTGCTTTCCGTCCTACGCGCTGCGGCGAGGCGCGAACGCAGTCGGCTCGCTGGCGCAGCTGGAGTTCCTGCTGATCGCCGCCGCCCTCGCCGAAGGCTGGGCGGTGTCGATACCCGACCATGAAGGCCGCAACGGAATGTGGGGCGCGCCATACGAACCCGGCTACTGCATTCTCGACGGCATCAGGGCGGCGCTGGGCGCCGAGCGCCTCGGACTGTCCCCGTCGGCGCCGGTCGGGCTATGGGGTTACTCCGGCGGCGGACTGGCGACCGGGTGGGCCGCTGAAGTGTGCGCCGACTACGCGCCCGAGCTCGACATCGTCGGCGCCGTACTCGGATCACCGGTCGGCGACCTCGGCCACACCTTCCGTCGGCTCAACGGCACCTACCTGGCTGGATTGCCGGCGATGGTGATCGCAGCGCTGGCCCACAGCTACCCCGACCTGGATCGGGTGATCCAAGAGCACGCCAACGAAGAAGGGCGCGCCCTGCTGCAGCGGCTGGAGCGGATGACCACCATCGGCGCGGTGCTGCGCATGGTGAAGAAGGACGTCGGGGTCTACCTCGACCGGCCGCTCGAAGAAATCCTCACGATGCCGGAAGTGCAGCATGTCTTCGACAGCATCAAGCTGGGCGCCAAGGTGCCCACACCGCCGGTGCTGATCGTGCAGGCCGTGCACGACTACTTGATCGACGTCGACGACATCGACGAGTTGGCCGACACCTACTCGGCCGGTGGCGCCGACGTCACCTACCACCGCGATGCGTTCAACGAGCACCTGCTGCTGCATCCGCTGTCTGCGCCGATGACACTGCGCTGGTTGCAAGACCGGTTTGCCCGCCGACCGCTGACCGATCACCTGGTCAGGACGAAGTGGCCGACCATGTTCAACCCGGCGACTTACCGCGGGATGGCGCGGCTGGCCGTGATCGCGGGCAAGGTGATCAGCGGAAAGGCGGTGCACCTCCGCCCGCTATGACGGCGTGGACGTCGGCGCCCCCACGGTGAGCGGATAGGTCGGCTCGACGGCCGGATAGCCGCCGAGATCATCGCGTGCCGTTGCCGCGACCGGTACCGCATATACCAGCGCGCCGGCGCTCGCGGGCAGCAACAGCGTGCAGGCGATCTGCAATGGAGTGCGACCGAAGAACACCGGCGGCGCCTCGGTGAAGTAGTACACCGGGTGGTCGTGGCCCACCGGCACCGCGGCGAAATCCACTGCGCCATAACGCAGATGCACCAGCACGGCGCCGACGCCGACAGCGGCCGCAGCGGCGATCACCACGCCGGCGCAAAGCCCGGTCACCATGCCCGGCCCGCGGTGTGCCCGCCATTGCCATGCCAGCACAGCCGCCACGGCGGCGACCACGTTCAACAGCCCAAGCATCAGGAACGCCGCGACGAAGAAATGCTCGGACTCGTCGCCCAGATAGTCATGCAACCGATCGCCGTCGTGGGTCAGCACCACCACACCGTGAATCGGCGGGGCTATCCATGCCCACAGACCACCGATGAGCGCGCCAGCGATTAACAGCCCCGCTGCGATCGCAAAGACCGCACGCCGTCGCGAGGTCCGTGGGGCGTCGGAGGGCCGGGGACTTGGCAGCCCGGTCATAGGCGGGGGTCCAGGTCGGTCGAGTCCACCAGCCCGTGTCGCGAGCACTTGGCCGACCAGCCGTCGGGTCGGACCTGGACCACCATCCGGCGGCCACACTCGGCGCAGAACCGGGGTGGCTCCAGACCGAGCTGGGCCGCCGTCGGCACGGTGCTGCCGACAGTGTCGTCGACACGGGCACCGGTGTAGACGTTGTAGGCACCCGCGCCGACCGGCGCTGGCAGATCGTCGCGGACCATCAATTACGTTCTACAGGCTCGCGTTGAGCGCCTTGATCGGCATTTGCAGGTCATCGAGCAGCTCCAGATCGGCCTCTGCCGGGCGACCCAGCGTGGTCAGGTAGTTGCCGACGATCACGGCGTTAATACCACCCAAAATGCCTTGCTTGGCGCCGAGGTCGCCGAGCGTGATTTCGCGGCCGCCGGCGAAGCGAAGCATGGTGCGCGGCAGGGCCAGCCGGAAGGCGGCCACCGCCTTGAGCGCTTCGTTGGCCGGCAGCACCTCGAGATCACCGAACGGCGTGCCGGGACGCGGGTTGAGAAAGTTCAGCGGCACCTCATCGGGGTTCAGCTCGGCCAGGTTGGCGGCGAACTCGGCCCGCTGCTCGACCGTCTCGCCCATGCCAAGGATGCCGCCGCAGCACACCTCCATGCCGGCCTCGCGCACCATCGACAGCGTCTGCCAACGCTCTTCCCAAGTGTGGGTAGTCACGACGTTGGGGAAGAACGAGCGGGCGGTCTCCAGGTTGTGGTTGTAACGGTGCACGCCCATCGCCGACAGGCGGGCGACCTGTTCGGCGGTCAGCATGCCCAGTGAGCAGGCGATCTGGATGTCGACTGCGTCGCGGATCGCTTCGATGCCAGCCGCCACCTGAGCCAGTAACCGATCGTCGGGTCCGCGCACCGCGGCCACGATGCAGAACTCGGTGGCACCCGTCTTCGCGGTCTGCTTGGCCGCCTCCACCAGGCTAGGAACGTCCAGCCAGGCGCTGCGCACCGGCGAGGCGAAGAGCCCCGACTGGGAGCAGAAATGGCAATCCTCCGGGCAGCCACCGGTTTTCAGACTGATGATGCCCTCGACCTCGACCTCGGGCCCGCACCAGGCCATCCGCACCTCGTGGGCCAAAGCCAAGAGTTCCTCGAGGCGCTCGTCGGACAGCTGAAGCACCCGCAGCACCTGCTCCTGGCTCAGTCCCTCACCGCGCTCGAGCACCTGTTGGCGGGCCACGGTGAGGATGTCGGTGCTGTCGGTGCCGGGGGTTGGCCGAGTCGCCGCCTGAGTCACCAGCTACTCCTTATGTCTTTTGAGCTCGCGGGACGAAAGCGCCCGGGCTCATCGCAGCCTGCGTTGAACGGTGCCAAGGCTAGGCTAGCGGTGTGCACCTGCACAAACGTGATGTGGTTGCAGCGGCCGCCGCGGGGTACGCAGATGGGACGGGAAATAGAGACCCCGGGAAGTGAACGCAATTGACTGATCCACACGTCGAGTACCTGGCACACCA
>DASZKQ010000007.1:0-7184 GCA_035552835.1 Mycobacterium sp.
ATGCGACGTGGCTCGAAACGCACGCCAAACCCGATGGCGATGAGTGGGTGATCAACGGTTCCAAGCGGTTCAACACCGGCGTGCACCGTGCCACTCATGACTTGATCTTCGCCCGCACGTCCGGCGAGGCCGGGCAAGCCCAGGGCATCACCGCTTTTCTGGTGCCCACCAACGCCCCCGGATTTAGCGTCCCGTATTACTGGTGGACATTCAACATGCCCACCGACCACGGCGAAGTCGCGCTGAATGATGTGCGGGTGCCCGCAGTCGCGGCACTCGGGGAAGTGGATCGCGGACTGGAGGTTGCGCAAACGTTCCTGCACGAGAACCGAATTCGGCAAGCAGCCAGTAGCCTCGGCGCGGCGCAATACTGCATCGATCGAGCCGCTGAATATGCCGGACAACGTACGGTGTTCGGCAAGCCGCTGGCGGTCAATCAGGCTGTGCAGTGGCCGCTGGCCGAGCTGCAGACCGAGGCCCAGATGGTGCGACTGCTGGTGCAGTACGCGGCCTGGCACTTGGACCGCAACCACCACATGGAGGTGTCCGACAAAGTGTCGATGGCCAACTACCGCGCGAACCGACTAGTCTGCGACGCCGCCGATCGTGCCATGCAAGTCTTCGGCGGCCTGGGTTACAGCCGTCACGAGCCGTTCGAGCACATCTACCGTCACCACCGCCGGTATCGGATCACCGAGGGCGCCGAGGAGATCCAGATCCGTCGGGTGGCGCAGCGACTGTTCAAATTCGGCAAGAAGTGAACCTGCAAGGCAGGTTGCCCGCGGTGCTGGGCCCGATGCTGGGGGTCAACGTAGCCATCGACAATCTGCGCGCGTTGACCGGGGGTGCCAGCCGAACCACTTGGGCGTTCGACGCCGTCACCGACGCGGCACACAGGTCGCTGATCCTGCGCATCGGCCCACCTGACGACGTGCACGCGGGGATGGAGCTGGAAGCCCGCGCCCAGGCCGCCGCCGCGGCCACCGGTGCGCCGGTCCCCCACGTTTTAGTTGCTGACGATTCGCCTGCCGCACTGGGGAATCCGTTTTTGATCTGCGATGAGATCAAGGGCGAGACCATCGTCCGGCGCATCCAGCGGACGCTCGATAAAGATGGCGGGGCCGCACGCCGGACACGGCTGTTGAACCAGTGCGCGCAAGCGCTGGCCGCGATCCACCGGGCTGACCCGAACGACCCTGGCCTGACTCGCGAGGATCAACTCGACGAATGGCGCGAACGCCTCGATGCGATGGCCGACACCACCGCCACCTTCGAGTGGGCGTTTCGGTGGCTCGCCGCCAACCGCCCAGCGCCCTCACCGTCGCGCCTGGTGCACGGCGACTATCGGATGGGAAACCTCATCGTCGATGGATCCGAGCTGGCGGCCGTGCTCGACTGGGAGCTGGTGCACATCGGTGAGGTCTATGAAGACCTGGCCTGGTTCTGCATCCGGGCCTGGCGGTTCGGCGCTCCGGCCGACCGCGCCGCCGGCGGCCTTGGCAGTGTCGAGGATTTTCTTGCCGCCTACGAACAGGCCGGCGGGGCGACGGTCGACCGGGTGGCGTTTCACTGGTGGTTGGTCCTGGCGACGCTGCGCTGGGGTGTCATCTGCCGCTACCAAGCGGAGCGTCACTTGAGCGGGCAGAACCGCTCGGTGGAACTGGCGGCAATCGGCCGGCGCGTCTGCGAAACCGAGTGGGACCTGCTGACCTTGCTCGAGGCGGCGACGGATTCCGTCTGACCGCATAGGATGCCGCTGTGGTCACTCCTGATCAGGCAATCGACGCAATCCGCGGCACCGGCGGGGCGCAGCCCGGCGAACGGGCTTTGCATGCCAAGGGCAAGCTGTACCGCGGCACCTTCACCGCGACCGCCGAGGCCGCCCAGCTCTCCCGCGCCGCGCACCTCAACGGCTCGGCTGTGCCCGCGCTGATCCGATTCTCCAGCGGCTCAGGTAATCCAGCGCAAGGGGACAACGCTCCGGGAATACGCGGAATGGCGGTGAAGTTCACGTTGCCGGACGGGTCGACTACCGACGTATCAACCCAGACTGCAAGGCTTTTCGCGTCCAGCACACCCGATGGCTTCGTGGCGCTGCTGCGTGCGATGCGCCCCGGCGTTGCCGCGCCGCTGCGTCTGGCCGGCTACGTCGCCACCCATCCCGGCTTCATCGGCGCGTTGCCCATACTGCGTGCCGCGCAGCGGGTGCCCGCGAGCTACGCCACCGTTCACTACTACGGGTTGCACGCCTTCCGCTGGGTCGCCGCCGACGGCAGCGCGCGATTCGTTCGTTACCACTTGGTTCCGGCCGCGGGTGAGGAGTTTCTGCCGCCGCGGGTCGCGGCGGAGAAGGGCGCGAACTTTTTGATCGAAGGACTCGACGAACGCCTCGCATCGGAACCGGTGCGGTTCTCCTATCAAGTCCAGATCGCGGCCGACGGCGATTCGACCGTCGATCCGTCCAAACCGTGGCGCAGCACCCAGACGGTCACCGTCGGCACCCTCGAGATCACCGGCGTCGACACCGAACGCGAGCATGGCGGTGACATCGTTGTGTTCGACCCCATGCGTGTCACGGACGGCATCGAGCCCTCGAATGATCCGGTGCTGCGGTTCCGCACGCTCGCTTACTCAGCATCGGTGAAGCTGCGCACGGGTGTGGATCGCGGTCCCGAGGCACCCGCGACCTGATGACGTCCGGGGCCGCTTCTGGCAACGCACTGCATGGCCGTCCGACTGCGGCTGAACTTGTCGCTGCGGTCGCCGAGTTCCTGGAGACCGATGTCCGGGAGTCGACTATCGGTCAGGTCAATTTCCATGCCCGGGTTGCGGCCAACGTGTTGCGCATCGTCGAGCGTGAATTGCTCGACGATACGGCCGGCGATGTCACCGATGCCCTGGCTGGCGTCGGCTTTGACGACGAAGCCCAACTGGCTGCCGCTGTTCGGGCCGGCGTGCTGGACGACCGCAGCGACCAGGTGCGATCGGCGCTACGCGCGCTGGTGAGTCACCGTCTATCGGTCGCGCATCCGGGTTACCAGCACGAATAGAAAGACACTCAATGCCCGCTAACGACTCCGGCCACAGTCGGCAGGTCATCACCGAGGTGGCCGACCAGCTGTTTTCAGCGATCGAGCGAAGCGACGAGACGACGCTGCGGCAGCTGTTCGACGACGACATCGCGGTATGGCGGGTGGGCGCCCGCCGCGACAACGACAAAGAGCGCGCGCTGAAGGTGCTGCGCTGGTTCATCGGGGTCACCACGCAGCGCCGCTACGAGATCCTGGACCGCCAGATGTTCCCCGACGGTTTCGTCCAGCAGCACATCCTGCACGCCACCGGCCACGATGGCGGATTGATCGCTCTGCGCGTCTGCATCGTGATTAAGTTGGGTGTCAGTGCCTCGAATCAAGCCCTGATCAGGCGTATCGATGAGTACTTCGACCCAGCCGAACTCGCACCGCTGATGAGCCAGATGAGCTAGATGAGGAGGAGCGGCGCACATGACCCGCGCCGACGACGATGCAGAGCGATGCGATGAGGAGGAGTGGCGCACATGACCACTGTGGAAACACTGCTGAACGATCCTGACACCGCGGGATTATGGAACCTCGTTCCCGATCGGTCCACGATCAGCTTCAAGATCAAGAACATGTGGGGCCTGATCAGCGTCAAAGGGCGGTTCACCGAATTCAACGCCGACGGCCAGGTCACCGGCAAAGGTGCCATCTTCGGCCGGCTGGACATCCAGGCGGCGTCGTTGCGGACCGGAATCGGTAAACGCGACAAGCATCTGCGGTCGGCCGATTTCTTCGACGTCGAGCGCTTCCCGGAGATCGGCGTGGTTGTTACCGCGGTGCAGCCGACCACCGGTAACGCCGCCGATTTGCGGGCCACCTTCAGCATCAAGGGGGTCACCGCGCCGGTGCCGCTGCCGGTCCAGATCACCGTGCTCGACGACGGCTCAGTGCGGTTATCGGCAAAAACGGAGGTCGACCGGGCCCAGTTCAACCTGGACTGGAACCGCGTCGGCATGATCGGCGAGGCCGCGACAGTGTCGGCCGACGTGTGCTTCGTGCGGGCGCCGCGGTAAGTCCGCATCGTCGCCGGGCAGTACCATCTGCACCGTGCCTGCCACCAGCCCACTGCGCATCCTCGTGTACAGCGACAACGCCGAGACCCGACAGGACGTGATGCTGGCGTTGGGCAAACGGGTGCATCCGGATCTGCCCGAGCTGAGCTACGTCGAAGTGGCCACCGGACCTGTCGTCATCCAACAGATGGACGCCGGAGGCATCGATTTGGCCATTCTCGACGGCGAGGCGACCCCGGAAGGCGGCATGGGCATCGCCAAGCAGCTGAAAGACGAAATTGACCAGGGGCCGCCGATCGTGGTGCTCACCGGGCGGCGCGACGATGCCTGGCTGGCCAGCTGGTCACGTGCCGAGGCATCGGTCCCGCAGCCGATCGACCCGATTCGGCTCAGCCGAACGGTGCTGGAGTTGCTGCGCCCTCCGGTGCATTAGCTGACGATCGGACCCCGAGCGCAAGCCGGACAGCGGCCGCCGAGCGCAGCCGGATAAGTGCTGCAACCCGATCCCCCGTCGCCCGTCGACATGCGAAATCGGTTTGCGTTCTTAGCATTTCGTGAGCCGGCTATATCCGCGTGCCCATTGGACGCTCCGGCGGGCAGACCACCCACCCGGCTGTGGTTGAGGTCACACCTAGACTGCTGAGCACGGGACCACACACGATCGCTAGGCTGTGGTTGCGCTCACAGTCAGCCCATTAGATGAACAGTTAGGGAGCGTCTTCGCGGCATGAATCTGTACCTACCAATCCTGGTGCTTGGGGGGATCGCCGCTGCTTTTGCCCTCGGCTCGGTCGCGCTCGCGCAGATCACCGGCCCGTCGCGCTACAACAAGGCGAAGCTCGAGGCATACGAATGCGGGATCGAACCCAGCGACCAGCCGGCCAACGCGCCGCACGCAGGCAGTGGGCAACGGTTCCCGGTGAAGTACTACCTGACTGCGATGCTGTTCATCGTCTTCGACATTGAAATCGTGTTCCTGTATCCGTGGGCGGTCAGCTACGACCAGTTGGGGCTGTTCGCGCTGATCGAGATGGTGGTGTTCGTGCTCACGGTCTTCGTGGCCTACGCCTACGTATGGCGCCGCGGCGGCCTGACTTGGGATTGAGGTAAGACGTGGGTCTGGAAGAAAAACTGCCAAGCGGTTTCTTGCTGACGACCGTCGAACAACTGGCGGGTTACTTCCGCAAGAACTCGTTGTGGCCGGCAACGTTCGGATTGGCCTGCTGCGCGATTGAGATGATGGCCACCGCCGGCCCGCGATTCGACATTGCACGCTTTGGCATGGAGAGGTTTTCGGCGACACCCCGACAGGCCGATCTGATGATCGTGGCCGGCCGAGTCAGCCAGAAGATGGCGCCGGTACTGCGACAGATCTACGACCAGATGGCCGAACCGAAATGGGTGCTGGCCATGGGAGTGTGCGCGTCGTCGGGCGGCATGTTCAACAATTACGCGATAGTTCAGGGCGTCGACCACGTCGTGCCGGTTGACATCTACCTACCAGGCTGCCCGCCGCGCCCCGAGATGTTGTTGTACGCAATCCTCAAGCTGCACGACAAGATTCAAGAAATGCCGCTAGGCGTCAACCGCGAAGTGGCCATTGCCGAAGCAGAACAGGCAGCGCTAGCAGCCAGGCCGACGATCGAGATGCGCGGACTGTTGCGATGAGTTCACCGGACCACGACCCGAAACGAGCAGCCAGCGAGGTGGGCGGACCTCCCGTTGCCGCCGACCAGTCCGACAAAGAGGTGATCGACGTCCGCCGAGGCATGTTCGGCGTCCACGGTACCGGTGATACGTCGGGATACGGGCGCCTGGTACGCCAGGTCACGATCGACGACGGCAGTCCGCGGCCTTACGGCGGATACTTCGACGAGGTCGTCGATCGGCTGGCGGAGGCCTTAAAGGCTGACGGGCTCGAATTCGAGGACGCGGTAGAAAAAGTCGTCGTCTACCGCGACGAACTGACCGTGCACGTTCGCCGCGAGCTACTGCCGCAGGTGGCCGGTCGACTGCGCGACGACGCGGGGCTGCGCTTCGAATTGTGCCTGGGCGTCAACGGCGTGCACTACCCGCACGAAACCGGAGGCGAGCTGCACGCGGTGTATCCGCTCAAGTCGATCACCCACGGCCGTCGTGTTCGACTGGAAGTGTCTGCGCCGGAGAGTGATCCGCACATCCCGTCACTGTTCGCCATCTACCCGACCAACGACTGGCACGAGCGCGAGACCTATGACTTCTTCGGCATCATCTTCGATGGCCACCCGTCGCTAACCCGCATCCAGATGCCCGACGATTGGCAAGGACACCCGCAACGCAAGGACTATCCACTCGGCGGCGTCCCGGTGGAGTACAAGGGCGCGAAGATTCCCCCGCCCGATGAGCGGAGGGCCTACGACTAATGAGCGAGACCACCACCCCCAACGGCGAGGGCAGCGGCGGCGAAACCCTGGTGGCCGTCGTGGGCCAGGATTGGGAACAGATCGTCGAGGCGGCACGCAAAGGCGAACCCGGCGAACGCATCGTCGTCAACATGGGACCACAGCACCCCTCCACCCATGGCGTGCTGCGGCTGATCTTGGAGATCGAAGGTGAGACGGTCACCGACGCCCGCTGCGGAATCGGCTACCTGCACACCGGGATCGAGAAGAACCTGGAATACCGATACTGGACCCAGGGTGTGACGTTTGTGACCCGAATGGATTACCTGGCACCGTTTTTCAACGAGACCGCCTACTGCCTTGGTGTGGAGAAGCTGCTCGGGATCACCGACGAGATCCCGGAACGCGTCAACGTCATCCGGGTGATGATGATGGAGTTCAACCGGATCTCCTCGCACCTGGTCGCGTTGGCGACCGGCGGCATGGAACTGGGTGCGATGACGGCGATGTTCCTCGGGTTCCGGGAACGCGAGCTGATCCTGAACCTGTTTGAAATGGTCACCTGCTTGCGGATGAACCACGGCTACATCCGGCCCGGTGGACTGGCTCAAGATCTGCCGCCCGACGCCGTCGAGGAGATCCCGGAACTGGTCAAGCTGCTGGGCCGTCGGCTCAACGACATGGAAAACCTGCTCAACGACAACTACATC
>DASZKQ010000008.1:0-8181 GCA_035552835.1 Mycobacterium sp.
CGCGAGGTCAGCGCAGTCGCGGCACCCGACGCGCGGCTGCTGATCGTTGCGTTCATCCTCGGCGGACGATTCGGCGTGCGCGGCATCGACCGCACCGAAATGGAACGGCGTTTCGCATCCGGCTGGACACTGGTGTCCGCCGGCTCCGAGCAGGAGCTAGACCGCGAGAAGACCCCGACGCGGTACTACCTTTTCCAGCGCCGCCGCTAGATGCCGCCGCAGCGAGTTCGCGGCACTGGCTTTCATCCGACCTCGGAGACCTTTAATCAACGGCCGCCGAGGAATACCGTCAAAGTCATGGCTTCTCGACACTTATTGTTTCGGGTCTTCTACGGACTCGGGTTTACTCCGTGGGACGGTCATTCGCTCTCTCCGATGCTGCAGGAACTCGTCGAGGGAAACGACACGCTGTCGCCAGGATCGGCGCTCGACGTCGGATGCGGCACTGGAGACGCGTCGATCTATCTAGCCCAACACGGATGGCAAGTCACCGGGGTTGACTTCACGCCGAAGGCGCTCGACAAGGCCCGCGCCAAGGCTGAGGGCGCCGGCGTGCCAGTTGACTTCGTGCATGCCGATGTCACGCATCTGAGCCAGGCCGGGATCGACGCGAAGTTCCAGTTAATTGTGGACAACGGCTGCCTGCACGGCATGAGCGAAGGCGACCGTGACCTTTACGTCCGGGAGATCACGGCGGCCGCCGCCCCCGGCGCACACCTACTTATCGTGGGCGCCAAACCCGGTGGCCCGGTGCGGTTTCTCGGGCTCGATCAGGCGGAGGTCGAGCGCCGATTCACGCCCGCGTGGACGCTGCTGTCGGGGGCAGAGGAAAAGATGGCGTTTGCCAACGGGTCCGCCTTCCGACACATACCGGTCGGGTTGATTCGCAACCGATTCGCGGTGCGCAGCTACCTGCTGCAGCGCACCGCTTAGGTCAGCGAGTCCGGCGGCAGGAAGCGGTCGCCGTACTTGGCCGCCAGCTCGCGGGCCCGGGCGACGAAGGCTTCCTTGCCCGTACCGGTCGGGCCTTGGTAGCCGACGATGTACTGAGCGCTACCACCAGTCCACGGCGGGAAGCCGATGCCCATGATCGACCCGATGTTGGCGTCGGCGGTCGACGTCAACACGCTTTCATCAAGGCACTTCTGGGTTTCCAGCGCCTCGGCGAACAGCATCCGGTCGATCATGTCCTGCAGTGGCGGCTCCGAGGAACCGGATTTGAAGGTCTCGCGCAGGCCCGGCCAGAGCTGGGTGCGCTTGCCATCGACGTATTCGTAGAAGCCGGCACCCTTCAAGCGGCTGGGCCGGCCGATCTCGATCATCTTCTCGACGACGGCTTCCGCCGGGTGCGGCTCGTACTTGCCGCCGGCATCCTCGACACCCTTGCGGCTGGCGACGGCGATCTTGTGCATCAGCTCCAGGTTGAGCTCGTCGGAGAGCTGCAGCGGCGGCGCCGGGTAGCCGGCCTGCGAACCGGCGTGCTCGATGCTGGCGGGCTCCACGCCCTCGCCCAGCATCGCCAGCGCCTCGTTGACGAAGGTGCCGATGACCCGGCTGGTGAAGAAGCCGCGGCTGTCGTTGACGACGATCGGGGTCTTGCCGATGGCCAGTGTGTAGTCGAACACGCGGGCCAGTGCCTCGTCAGATGTCTTCTCGCCCTTGATGATTTCGACCAGCGGCATTTTGTCGACCGGCGAGAAGAAGTGGATCCCGATGAAGTCCTCCTGCCGCTTCACACCGGTCGCTAGACCGGTGATCGGCAGCGTCGAGGTGTTCGACCCGAGCAGCGCGTTGGGTTCGACGACGTCCTCGATCTCACCGAACACTTTGTGCTTGAGTTCCTGGTTCTCGAACACTGCCTCGATCACGAAGTCGACGCCCTTGAAGTCAGCGGCGTCGGCCGTCGGCGTGATGTGATCCAGCAGCGCCTTGCTCTTCTCCTCGGTGGTCTTGCCACGTTGAAGCGCCTTGGCCTCAAGCTTTTCCGAGTAGCCCTTGCCTTTCGCGGCGGCTTCCGCGCTCACGTCTTTGAGCACCACATCGAAGCCGGCCTTGGCCGACACGTAGGCGATACCGGCGCCCATCATGCCCGCGCCCAGCACACCGATCTTGTTGATCGGGGTCTTGCCGATGCCTTCCGGGCGTGAGCCGCCGCCGTTGATGTGCTGCAGGTCGAAGAAGAACGCCTGGATCATGTTCTTGGCGACCTGGCCGGTGACCAGAGAAGTGAAGTACCGGCTCTCGATGCGGCTGGCGGTGTCGAAGTCCACCTGCGCGCCCTCAACGGCCGCGTCCAGGATGGCCCGCGGCGCCGGCATCGGGGCGCCCTTGAGCTGCTTCTTCAGCAGCGCCGGGAACGACGGCAGGACGCCGGCCAGCGCCGGGCTGGACGGGGTGCCGCCGGGCATCTTGTAGCCCTTGGCATCCCACGGCTGGGTGTGCGAGTCGGGGTTGGCCTTGATCCATTCCTTGGCGGCGGGCATCAACTCGTCGACCGAGCCGACGAGTTCGTCGACGAGCCCGATCTCCTTGGCCTTGTCCGGCCTGAAACGGGTGCCCTGCGACAGGATGTTCATGAACGCGTTCTGGATGCCGAACATCCGCACGGTGCGCGTCACGCCGCCGCCACCCGGCAGCAGGCCCAGCGTCACCTCGGGCACACCGACGACCAGACCCTTGATGTCGGCGGCGATCCGGTGGTGACACGCCAGCGCGATCTCCAGGCCGCCGCCGAGCGCTGCACCGTTGATCGCGGCCACCACCGGCTTACCCAGCGTCTCCAGGACGCGCAGGTCGCGCTTGATCGACTCGACGGTGTCGAACGCCTCGCCGGCATTCTCCGGGCCAAGTTTGATCATGCCCTTGAGATCACCGCCGGCGAAGAAGGTCTTCTTCGCGCTGGTGATAACCACGCCGGTGATCGAATCCTTCTCCGCGACAAGGCGTTCGACCGCGTTGTGCATGGATTCGGCGTAATGCTCGTTCATTACGTTGGCCGACCCGGTGGGGTCGTCCAATGTCAGGGTGACGATGCCGTCAGCGTCCTTGTCCCAAGCAATAGTGTTCTCTGCCATGGTCTTAAACCCTCTCAATGATGGTGGCCACGCCCATGCCGCCGCCGATGCACAGCGTGACCAGCGCGCGTCGCGCGTTGCGGCGCTCGAGCTCGTCGACCATGGTGCCGGTGATCATGGCGCCGGTGGCGCCCAGCGGGTGGCCCATCGCGATGGCGCCACCGTTGACGTTGAGCTTCTCGTCCGGGACGTCGAGGTCCTTCTGGAATTTCAGCACCACCGACGCGAACGCCTCGTTCAGCTCGAACAGGTCGATGTCGTCGACCGTCATCCCCGCGCGGTCGAGCACCTTGCGGGTGGCCGGAGTCGGGCCGGTGAGCATGATGACCGGGTCCGCGCCGCTCGTGGCGGTGGCGACGATGCGGGCCCGGGGGGTGAGTCCCTGCGACTTGCCGGCCGCTTCGGAGCCGACCAGCACCAGCGCGGCCCCGTCGACGATGCCGGAGCTGTTGCCGCCGCTGTGGACGTGGTTGATCTTTTCCACCCAGTGGTATTTCTGCAGCGCCACGTCATCGAAGCCGCCCATCTCGCCGATGCCGTCGAATGCGGTCTTCAGCTTGGCCAGGCCCTCCATCGTGGTGTCGGGCCGCATGTGCTCATCGTGGTCGAGGATGACCAGACCGTTCTGGTCACGCACCGGCACGACCGACTTCGCGAAGTAGCCGCCCGACCAGGCTTCGGCGGCCTTCTGCTGGCTGCGCAGCGCGTAGGCGTCGACGTCCTCGCGGGAGAAGCCTTCCAAGGTGGCGATCAGGTCGGCGCCGATGCCCTGCGGCACGAAGCCGATCTGGTAATTGGTCTCGGGGTCGGTCGCCCACGCGCCGCCGTCTGAGCCCATTGGGACACGGCTCATCGACTCGACACCGCCGGCCAGCACCAGGTCGTCCCAGCCGGAGCGCACCTTCTGAGCGGCGGTGTTGACGGCTTCCAGGCCCGAGGCGCAGAACCGGTTGAGCTGCACGCCACCGGTGGTCTCGGGCAGGCCGGCCGCCAGCACCGCGGTGCGGGCGATATCGCCGCCCTGGTCGCCCACCGGCGAGACCACGCCGAGGATCATGTCGCTGATCAGGGTCTCATCCAGGTCGGGGTGGCGCCTGCGCAGCTCGTCGACTAGGCCGACCACCAGGTTCAGCGGCTTGACCTCGTTCAACGATCCGTTGCGCTGCTTGCCGCGCGGCGTGCGGATGGCCTCGTAGATGAAGGCTTCTTCGGACATGGGTGATTCTCTTTCCAATTGGTTCACGACCGGGGTTTTTTGGATCTGTCCTTGGGACGCTAGTCCTCTGCATGCCACCCTAACAAAGTGCCCGTCCAACCTGTTGGTTGGGAGTGCTTCAGCGTCTTTAGCTGCCAACACGCTTTACCCTCAAGGCCCATGACGGTGTCGCGACTGCAGCCCTATGCGACCACGGTGTTCGCCGAGATGTCGGCGCTGGCGGCCCGGGTCGGCGCGGTGAACCTCGGGCAGGGCTTCCCCGACGAAGACGGGCCACCGGCGATGCTCAAGGCCGCGCAGGACGCGATCGCCGAAGGCGTCAACCAGTACCCGCCGGGAATCGGCGTCGCGGCGTTGCGTGAGGCGGTCGCCGCGCAGCGCAAGAGGCAGTTCGGCGTCGACTACGACCCGGAGACGGAAATACTGGTGACGGTCGGGGCCACCGAGGCCATCGCGTCGGCGGTGATCGGCCTGGTCGAGCCGGGCTCCGAGGTGTTACTGATCCAGCCCTTCTACGACTCCTACTCCCCAGTGCTGGCGATGGCCGGCGCGCAGCGGGTCATCGTGCCGCTGGTGCCCGACGGTCGCGGCTTTGCGCTCGACACCGACGCATTGCGGCGTGCGGTGACGCCCCGCACCAAGGCGTTGATCGTGAACTCGCCGCACAACCCAACCGGCACGGTGCTCAGCGCGGCCGAGCTGGCGGCCATCGCGCAGATCGCGGTGGCGGCCGACTTGCTGGTCATCACCGACGAGGTGTACGAGCATCTGGTGTATGACGGCCACCGCCACCTGCCGCTGGTCGGTTTCGACGGGATGGCCGAGCGCACCATCACGATTTCGAGCGCGGCGAAGATGTTCAACTGCACCGGCTGGAAGATCGGATGGGCTTGCGGGCCAGCCGAACTCATCCTCGGCCTGCGAGCAGCCAAACAGTATTTGAGTTATGTCGGCGGCGCGCCGTTTCAGCCGGCGGTGGCGCACGCGCTGAACACCGAAGGAGGCTGGGTGGCCGCGCTGCGAACTTCGTTGCAGGACAAGCGCGATCGGCTGGCACGCGGATTGGCCGAGGTCGGCTTTCGGGTGCACGACAGCGCGGGCACCTACTTCTTGTGCGCCGATCCGCGTCCGTTGGGTTACGACGACAGCACGGCGTTTTGCGCCGCGCTACCGGAACGGGTCGGCGTCGCCGCGATCCCGATGACTGCGTTCTGCGATCCGGCTGCCCCGGACTGGACGCAGTGGAATCACTTGGTGCGGTTCACCTTCTGCAAGCGGGACGACACCCTCGACGAGGCGATCCGCCGACTGGCACGACTGCGAGATTGACCGGCTATCCCGGCCGATCCGAACCAATAGCAGCCATGACCCTTCGTCGCAGCCCCTCGGTCGCGGCATAGAGGACCTTCTTGCGCGCCCGGTTGACCAGAAACTCCGGCAGCGGCGCCGACGGCTCGAGGGTAATCTCGAATCGCACTCGCGTCTTGTCCTCTGTTTCGCGCTGCAGCGTGTACTCGACATGCTGGGCGTGCTGCTGCAGAGTCTTGTCGGCGTCCCATACCAGCCAGTCCGGCCCCCAGTGATATTCGAGCACCTCGGTGTCGACGATGCCGACCACCCTGATCGTGACCTTGACGTGGTGCGGGCGACCGTCGGGATAGCTGTCAATGACTTCGGCCCGTTTGTGTACCGAGGACCACGACGGCGCCGAGCCGACGTCGGCCAGCGCCTCCATGATCACCTCTGGCGGCGCGTCGATGACAATCTCTCGCGATGCTTGTACGGCCACTAGTTTCAAACTAGCAACGCAGCGGCGTTCGCGGACCAGGTTACGCAGCTATTTTGGCTAATCTGAACCCACTCCTAACCTATTAGGCCCGCGACTTGGTTGCGCAATCCCTTGGTCGCGGCGTCCAACACGATCTCGCTGGCACGCCTCACGATGAAGGCGGGAACGGGACCCGACGGTTCGACGGTGATGTCGAAGCGCACCCGGGTCTTATCGACGCCCACGCGCTGTAGGTTGTATTCCACGTGCTGCCCGCGCTGCTGGAAGGTGTTGTCGGCATCCCAGACCACCCAGTCGGGACCCCAGTGATATTCCAGGATCTCGTTGTCGACGAGCCCGAAGATTTTGATGGTGGCCTTCACGTGATGAGGCCGACCGTCGGCGTACCAGTCGAGAACCTCGATCCGCTTGTGCACCGGTGACCACGACGACAACGACCCGACGTCCGCCAGCGCCTCCAGGATCACCTCCTGCGGCGCGTCGATGAGGATCTCTCGCGATGCTCGTACGGCCACTACGTCAAAGCTAGCAAGCCGGCCCGGTAAACGGGCTGATTACCAGCCGATTTCGTCGAGCGGTGTGGTTGCCGGCGGCGGCGGCCCGACCGGTCCGGCCGGTGTGCGGGAAAACCGCGGCGCGGGCGCGGCCTGGTCGACACCGTTAGCGTTGATCACTGTCGCTCGTGCGGTCAGATGCGCATCGGCGGCGGCTTCGCTCCACGTCAACACCGGAGTGACACACGCGTCGGTGCCGGCGAATATCTCCGCCCACTCGTCGCGGGTCTTGCCGGCGAACCGCTCGGTGAAAACCTCGAACATCCGCGGGTACGAACCGAAATCGAGCTGACCGGGTACCTCGTCGGCGGACAACCCCAATCCGGCAAGTAACTCGGCGAAGAACTGCGGCTCGATCGCGCCCACGGCCATGTACTTACCGTCGGCGGTCTCGTAGCAGCGATAGAACGGAGCCCCGCCGTCGAGCAGAAATGCTTCCCGCTCGTCACGCAGCGCGCCGGTCGACTTCATCGTCCACATCATCTGCGCGAGCACGCTGACGCCATCGACCATCGCGGCGTCCACCACCTGACCGACCCCCGATCGCTCTCGCTCGTAGAGCGCGGCCACGATGCCCAGCAGCACGAACATGGAACCGCCACCAAAGTCGGCGACCAGGTTCAGCGGCGGCATCGGTGGCCGGTCGCGGTAGCCCAGCGCCGACAGCGCCCCGGTTTGGGATAGGTAGTTGATGTCGTGGCCGGCGGTGCTGGCGCGCGGGCCATCCTGTCCCCATCCGGTGATGCGCGCGAAGATCAGCCGCGGGTTGACCGCCGCACAGTCGTCAGGACCGATGCCGAGCCGCTCGCAGGTGCCGGGCCGGAAGCAGTCCAACAGAACATCGGCCTTGGCGACCAACTCCAACAGTGCCTGCGGCTGGGTCTTGACGTCCAAGTCGACAATCCGCTTTCCGCGGTGCAGCAGGTCGCGATCCTCGGCCGGCATCGTCAGTCCGCCGGGCCGGCGCACCCGCACCACATCGGCGCCCAAATCTGCGAGCACCATCGCCGCGTGCGGGCCCGGTCCGATGCCACCAAGTTCGATGACTCGCACGCCGGCCAGCGGCCCGGTCAAGCCTTGCCCTTCTTCACATCGAGCACCCGCTTGCGCAGCTCTTGGGTGGCCGAGTCCATCGTCCCCTTGACGGCACGCTTGAGCACGAAGCCGGGCAGCGGAACATTCGGATCGACGCTGACCTCGAACTTGACCAGGGTGGCCTCTCCCTTGGCACCATCCTGTGGCACCAGGGTGTACTTGCCGTCCTGCGACTTCTGCTGGGCCGAGCTGACCAGGGTCCAGCTCACCACGTTGTCGCTGAAGGTGTAGGCCACCACCTGTTCGTCTGTGATCCCCGCCGTCTTGACCTTCATCTTCACTTGGCTGGGCCGGCCGTCATCTGCGGTCTCGAGGATTTCCGCGCTCTGATGCGGACCCGACCATTCGGGCATCGCCTCGAAATCGGCGATGACGTCGAGAATCTCCTCGGGGCCGGCTTCAATGAGGATCTCACGGGTTTCTTTGATTGCCATGGCCCGCACGATAAGCCAA
>DASZKQ010000009.1:0-4303 GCA_035552835.1 Mycobacterium sp.
CTGCGGATGGTCGAGGCCTATCACCGGCTGTCCAAACTCAACGAATACTCGGCCATCGACTTCACCGGCGACAGCAGCGCCGCATACCCATTGCCGTAACCACCACAGAAGGACCCCCAATTTATGGCCGCTCACGCCGCCGAGAACGACACCGAATACCGGATCGAACACGACACCATGGGCGAAGTCCGGGTGCCGGCAAAAGCCTTGTGGCGTGCGCAGACTCAGCGGGCCGTGGAGAACTTCCCGATCTCCGGTCGTGGACTGGAGCGCACTCAGATCCGGGCGTTGGGTCTGCTGAAAGGCGCTTGCGCGCAAGTGAACAAGGACCTCGGATTGCTGGTGCCGGAGAAGGCAGATGCGATCATCGCCGCTGCCGCCGAGATCGCCGACGGGCGTCACGACGACCAGTTCCCCATCGATGTCTTCCAGACCGGGTCGGGCACCAGTTCCAACATGAACACCAACGAGGTGATCGCGTCGATCGCGGCGGCCAATGGGGTGACCGTGCATCCCAACGACGACGTCAACATGTCGCAGTCATCCAACGACACCTTCCCGACCGCCACCCACATCGCGGCCACCGAAGCCGCGGTGCGCCACCTTATTCCGGCGCTGCAGGTGCTGCACGACGCGCTGGCGGGTAAGGCGCGCGAGTGGCGCACGGTGGTGAAATCGGGCCGCACGCATCTGATGGATGCCGTCCCGGTCACACTCGGTCAGGAGTTTTCCGGATACGCCCGCCAAATCGAGGCCGGCATAGAAAGAGTGCGCGGGTGCCTTCCGAGGTTGGGTGAGCTGGCGATCGGCGGCACCGCGGTGGGCACCGGCCTCAACGCTCCCGACGGCTTCGGCGCCAAAGTGGTCGACGTGCTGGTGAAAGAGACCGGTTTGACCGAATTACGCACGGCGGTCAACGCTTTCGAAGCCCAAGCCGCCCGGGACGGGCTAGTGGAAGCATCCGGCGCGCTGCGAACTATCGCGGTGTCATTGACCAAGATCGCCAACGATGTCCGCTGGATGGGGTCGGGTCCGCTGACCGGGCTGGCCGAAATCCAGCTGCCGGATCTGCAGCCGGGCAGCTCGATCATGCCAGGCAAGGTCAATCCTGTTCTGTGCGAGGCGGTTACGCAGGTCGCCGGGCAGGTGGTCGGCAACGACGCGGCGATCGCATGGGGTGGCGCGAACGGAGCCTTCGAGCTCAACGTCTACATCCCGATGATGGCGCGCAACCTGCTGGAGTCGTTCAAACTGCTGGCAGGAGTGTCAAAGCTGTTCGCGGAGCGCTGCATTACCGGGCTGAGCGCCCACGTCGAGCACTTGCGCGAGCTGGCCGAGTCGTCGCCGTCGATCGTGACACCGCTGAACTCGGCGATCGGCTACGAGGAGGCCGCCGCGGTGGCGAAGCAAGCGCTCAAGGAGCGCAAGACAATTCGCCAGACGGTGATTGATCGCGGGCTGATCGGTGACAAGCTGTCCGAAGAGGAACTCGACCGCCGCCTCGACGTGCTCGCGATGACCAAGGTGAACGACCAGCCGACATGATCAGCGACGAACTGCGGCAACGCCGCTTGGCCACCGTCGAAGAACACATGAACACCGAGGTGACCAAGGAGTTCGACCGGACCCTGGCCACGTTCAACGGGCACCCGCGCTACGAGATCATGGCCACCGGCCAGGTTTTCGACGGCGACGACGAGGTGATGGGTTACTACCTGACCACCCGGACCGCATTTCCCGACCAGCGCCACGAAAACGTTCGATACCACTTCAGCGACGACGCGGTGATCACCGAATTCGACCTGCTGGGCACCAACCTCGGCGAGTTCTACGGTCTGCCGCCCACTGGCAAGGCGTTCCGAGTGCCGATCATCGCGGTGTTCTTCTTCGACGGTGATCGAATCACCAACGAGCGCATCTACTTTGACTCGGCCAGCCTGGTCAGCCAGATCGGTCGCGGTGAGCTGCTGGCCCTCGCCGCCGCGGGTGAGCTCCCGGATCAGTCACCGACAAGCGGCTAGCTGCCGTTGTTCGCTCCGCCCGAGTTCTGGCCGGCAACATCGGTGATCGGGAAGTTGGGCATCGGCTTCGGCGACGGTGTGTTGGGCAACGACGGAATCTCCGCAAGTGGGATGTCGTGCAGATCATTGGCCGGCGGCCCATTCTCCCGGCTGCCGTACACGCTGCCCGGTGCTCGTTGCCCGAGCAGCTGGCTGACCGTCACCAGGTGATAGTCGTTGGCTTTCAGCACCGGAATGAACTCGTAGACCAGATCAACGGTGCTGGAGTAGGTGTCATGCAGCAACACCACCGAACCGGGCTTGATCTGGGTCATCAGCAGGTACCTGCTGGCCGCGGTGTTCGAGTCGTTGATCCAGTCGTAAGGGATAACGTCCCACAGGATTCCGGCCAGACCGATCTTTGCGGCCTGCTCATTGACTCCCGCGTCGGTCAGCCCGCCCGGCGGCCGCCACAGCTTGGGCGTTACACCGGTGGCAGCGGCGATCGCATCGTTGGCCTTCGACAACTGGGCGGGCACATCGGGCGGCGGCAGCGTCGTCATGTTGGGGTGTTCCCAGGTATGGTTGCCGATTTCCATGCCGGCGTCCACGACACGTTTGGCGCCGGCCGGGTTGGCGGCAACCTTGTTGCCGATCTCGAAGAACGTTGCCTTGGCCTTGTTGGCGGTCAGCATGTCCAGCAGCCGATCGGTGTACGGGGTGGGCCCGTCGTCGAACGTCAACGCCACGCACTTGACTTGCGCGCAGTCGACGACATCGTTGGCGCGGGCGAACCTGACGTGCCCAGTGAACGCACCGATGGCGACGACGATGGCGGCTGCCACCACCCCGGCGACCGTGCGCCAGTACCGCCACACAAGGGTGTCTGGTCGTCTCGGCACGGCCGGAAGCTTACCCGCGGCGATTGCAAGCGCGGCGGAGCCGGGCGCAGCAGGTCGCCGCGCAGCACCCAGGCCTACGGCAGCGGGCCGCGGGTAATCTCCTCGAGCATCTCGGTGACCAGCGCGGCGATCGGCGACCGCTCGCTACGCAGCAGCGTGATGTGCGCGAAAAGCGGGTGTCCCTTGAGCTTCTCGACCACCGCCGCGACCCCGTCGTGCCGGCCCACCCGAAGGTTGTCGCGCTGAGCGACGTCGTGAGTCAACACCACCCGGGATCCCGCGCCCAGGCGGGACAACACGGTCAGCAGCACGTTGCGTTCCAGCGATTGCGCCTCATCGACGATGACGAAGGAGTCGTGCAGCGAGCGACCACGGATATGGGTCAGCGGCAGCACCTCGAGCATCCCGCGCGAGAGCACCTCCTCGAGCACCGCCGGGCTGGCCAGACCTTCCAGGGTGTCGAAGACCGCCTGTGCCCACGGGCCCATTTTCTCGCTCTCGCTGCCGGGCAGGTAGCCCAGCTCCTGGCCGCCGACCGCGTAGAGCGGGCGGAAGACCACCACCTTGCGGTGGGTGCGTCGCTCCAGCACGGCTTCCAGACCGGCGCACAGCGCCAGCGCCGACTTGCCGGTGCCGGCCTTGCCGCCCAGCGACACGATGCCCACCGACTCGTCGAGCAACAGATCCAGTGCCACCCGCTGCTCGGCGGAGCGACCACGCAGTCCGAACACCTCGCGGTCGCCGCGGACCAGCTGTACGCGTTTGTGGGGATTGACCCGGCCGAGCGCATGAGAGCTGCCGCCGAGCAGTCGAATCCCGGTGTGGCACGGCAGGTCTCGTGCAGGGGCCAAATCGACCTCGCCGTCGGCGAACAGCGCGTCGATGTCCTCGGCAGTGGCTTCCATCTCCGTCATCCCGGTCCAGCCGGACGTGACGACGTCTTGCGCGTGGTACTCGTCGGCGGGCAGACCCACCGCACCGGCTTTGACGCGCAGCGGAATGTCCTTGCTCACCAACGTGACTCGCTTGCCCTCTGCGGCCAGGTTGGCGGCACAGCACAGGATGCGCGAGTCGTTGGTGTCGGTGCGGAACCCGGCCGGCAGCACGTCCGGATCGCTGTGGTTGAGTTCGACGTGCAGCGTACCGCCTTGTGTCCCAACGGGAATCGGCTGATCCAGCCGCCCGTGGGCAAGCCGGAGGTCGTCAAACAAGCGCAACGCCTGCCGGGCGAACCAGCCGAGTTCGTGGTGATGGCGTTTGGCTTCCAGCTCACTGATCACCACCAGCGGAACCACCACTTCATGTTCGGCGAAGCGGGAACAGGCCCACGGGTCGGACAACAACACGGAGGTGTCGAGCACATACGTCCGGATGGTGTCTTGTGGAACCGCCTGGGAATCA
>DASZKQ010000010.1:0-2025 GCA_035552835.1 Mycobacterium sp.
GGCGTTCGCCTGGATCGAGTCCTCGATGCGCCTGACCTGCCGAGGGGTGAACGCGGCACTGACGAGTTTGCGAAGGAAGGTGTGCCGCGGCGGGTCCATCGCCAGGAAGGACTGGGATGCTTCGAGCAGTTCCTCGGGAACGTTCTCGAAGATCACCCCCTTGCCGGACAGGAACACCTCGTTGTTGCGGCTGACCGCGACGATGTCAGCGCGCCGGGTAAGAGCCCAGTAGCCGGGGTCGTCCGGATCAGTCATCAGCGCGTCTTCGACCGGAGGATGCCAGCTCACCGGGCGTTCGGCGCGCAGCTCCGCAAACGAGTGCTCCCGCTCTTGCGCGGTGGTGGACCAAAACGCCCGCGACGAGAGATCGATGGGGTCGTAGGCGCGAGGGGTTGCGGCCGTCGCTGTCATGGTTTGTCCTCCATCGGCTATGACTGCGGTCACATATGCAACACCGCCGACCCTAGAACTAGACATAGTGTCTAGTCAAGATGTCAAGGCTTCGGTTAGGCTCGGACCAGCGGTGGGATTAGGAGGAGCCATGCCGTCGGTCACCCGAAAGCCGCAAGCCAAACGCCAGGAGCGGCGCGAGCAGATCGAGCGCCGACTGCTCGACGCCACCGAACGGCTGATGCGTGACAGCGCGAGCTTCACCGAACTCAGCGTGGATCGGCTGTCCTCCGAGGCCGGAATGTCGCGGGCCAACTTCTACATCTACTTCGAGGACAAAGGCCACCTGCTGCGCCGATTGGCCGGCCAGGTGTTCGCCGATCTCGCCGAGAGCGCCGAGCGCTGGTGGGGCGTGGCGTGGCGACACGATCCCGACGACGTCCGCGCCGGGATGGCTGCCATCATCGCCAGCTACCGGCGTCATCAACCGGTCCTGGTCGCGCTCAACGAGATGGCCGCCTACGACTCCTTGGTCGGAGCGACCTACCGCAATCTGTTGACCGCTATCACCGGGCGATTGGCCCGTGTCATCCAGGATGGCCAGGCCGACGGGTCAATCCGCAGGGAGCTGCCAGCGGCGACCGCGGCTAGTGCGCTCACCTGGATGGTCGAGCGGGTCTGTCAACAAAACTTGCCGAATAACCCGCCCACATACGATGCCGAACTGGCCGCCACGCTCACTGAAATCGTCTGGGGTGCTTTGTACCTCAAGTCTATCCCGACCTAAACGGCAACCAGGTCGTCGGCGTGCACTGCGGGCCGGCGCAGCTCCGCGGGCAGCTCTGAGGTCGACCGGCCGATCATGGTGACCAGCTCGGCGGCGTCGTAGGCGACCACGCCGCGGGCCACTAGGGTCGCGTCGGGCCCCAACAGGTCGACAACGTCACCGCCGTGAAAACTGCCGGACAGACTCGTCATACCCGCGGGCAGCAGTGAGCGGCGTTGGCCAAGCACGGCGCGCACTGCGCCAGCATCGAGGGTCAGCGCACCGGCGGACTCCGCGGCATAGCGCACCCAAAACCGGCGTGCCGACATCCGATTGGGCCGCGCGGCGAACGCCGTGCCGACCGAGGCGTCCACCAACGCGGTCACGGCGTCCGCGACGGCTGCCAACAGCACCGGGACCCCGGCGTCGGCGGCCAGCATCGCCGAGGACACCTTCGATGCCATCCCGCCAGTGCCCAGGTGGCTACTCTGTCCTGCTACCACGCCGTCCAGGTCGGCTGGCCCGGAAACCTCAGGGATGAAACGTGATTCACGGACTTTGCGCGGATCGGAGTCGTACAGCCCGTCGATGTCGCTCAGCAGCACCAGCGCGTCGGCACCAACTAGGTGCGCCACCAACGCCGAGAGCCGGTCGTTATCGCCGAATCGGATTTCGTTGGTGGCCACCGTGTCGTTCTCGTTGACGATCGCCACCGCATGCAGCGCCCGCAGCCGGTCCAGGGTGCGCTGGGCGTTGGTGTGTTGGACCCGCATCGAAATGTCATGCGCCGTCAGCAATACCTGCCCAACGCTGCGTTGGTAGCGAGCGAACGCAGCGCTCCAAGCGTTCACCAGCGCGACCTGCCCGAC
>DASZKQ010000011.1:0-5890 GCA_035552835.1 Mycobacterium sp.
TGACGGTCATCGTCGCTTTGTCGGTCCTGATGGGATGGTTGGGATTTCGTGTCCACCAGTCGCAGAAGGCGGAGGCCCAGCGAAGTCAATTTCTAGGGGTGGCCAGGCAGGGCGCACTGAACTTGACGACGATCGACTGGCAGCATGCCGACGCCGATGTGCGCCGGATTATGGACGGGGCGACGGGGGAGTTCCACGACGACTTCGCCAAGCGGTCACAACCATTCATCCAGGTGGTTAAGCAAGCCAAGGCGTCCACAGTCGGCACGATTACCGAGGCTGGGCTGGAGTCGGAGACGGCCGACACAGCCCAGGCGCTGGTGGCGGTGTCCGTGCAGACGTCGAATGCCGGCGAAACCGACCAGGAGCCGCGGGCCTGGCGAATGCGCATCTACGTGCAAAGAGTCGGCGATCAGGTCAAGGTTTCTAACGTGGGATTCGTGCCATGATCCGGCTCAAGTCACGCCACGCCGGCGACCAGAAGGGTATCGGCTCCGCGGTGGAAACACCGGCTGAGCCAGTACAAACGGCGATCATTGAGGACGAGACCGCTGAGGACGCGACCGTTGAGGATGAGACCGCTGCGGATGCGACAGCGGAGGACGATACCGAAGTCAGCGAAATTGGCACGGAGTCAGACGCGGCCGACTACGAGCCGCCGGCGAGAGGGCGCCGTCGCATCCGCTGGTCGCGGTTGATCGCCTACGCGTTGCTGCCCGGGCTGGCTTTGCTGCTGGCATCAACTGCGGGCTTTCTGAAATGGCAGGACGTCTCGCTCCGCGACGCCGCGGTTGCCCGCGCGGAATCCGTGCGGGCGGCCACCGACGGCACCATCGCGCTGCTGTCCTACCGGCCCGACACGGTGCAGAAGGATCTTGAGGCCGCGCGGGGCAGACTGACCGGCACGTTCCTCAGCGCCTACACATCGCTGACCCACGATGTGGTAATCCCGGGAGCCAAGCAAAAGCAGATCTCCGCGGTGGCGACTGTCCCGGGCGCCGCCTCGAGGTCGGCGACCGCCAACCACGCCGTCGTCCTGCTGTTCGTGGACCAGACGGTCATTGTGGGCCAGGACGCGCCGGCCAACACCGCATCCAGCGTTCGGGTCACCCTCGACAAGATCGGCGGCCGCTGGCTGATCTCCGGATTCGATCCAGTCTGATCGGACGACGACCGTGCAGCACCGATCCGTATCCCATCGCACGCTCGATAAGCCGCTTGCGGGTGTGGTTTTCGCGTGTGCGGGCCTACTCGGTGTCGTGCCAGTCGTGGTTACACCATGTGCACGCGCCGATGTGGTGGCCTATCTGGTCAACGTGACGGTGCGTCCCGGCTATAACTTCGCCAACGCTGACGCCGCCTTGAGCTACGGACATGGCATCTGCGACAAGGTATCTCAGGGCCGCAGCTATGCACAGGTGATGGGCGACGTGAAGGCTGATTTCAACACCTCCGACGAATTCCAGGCCTCGTATCTGATCAGTCAGGCGGTCAACGAACTGTGCCCCGCGCTGATCTGGCAGTTGCGAAATTCGGCAGCGCACTACCAGCCACCGCTCGCTGGCGGCTGAAAAGGAGGAGATCAACATGCACTATCGGCCGCTTACCCTGCCCGCCTTGGTGGTCGTCGCCGGCACCCTGCTGGGCACGCCCGCCGCACATGCGGATGGTGACAACAACACGCTCATACCGAACAACAAGCGACTCAATGACGGCGTGGTCGCCAACGTCTTCACCATGCAGCATCAGGCAGGCTGCACCAACGACGTCAGAAACAATCCCCAGCTTCAACTGGCTGCCCAGTGGCAGACCCACGATGTGCTGAACAACCGCAACCTCGACGGTGACATCGGCTCAGACGGGTCCACCCCACAAGACCGCGCCAGCAGAGCAGGCTTCCACGGTCCAGTGGCCGAAACCGTGGCGATCAATCCCGCCCTGGCGATCAGCGGCATCGAGTTGCTCAACCAGTGGTACTACAACCCTGCGGATTTCGCGATTATGTCCAATTGCGCCAACAGCCAAGTCGGGGTGTGGTCGGAAAACAGCCTGGATCGCACCGTCGTGGTTGCTGTCTACGGGCAGCCTGAGCGCCCACCCCAGGCGCCACCGAAGGGACCGCAAACGGGGCCTGCGCCTGTGGTGGCCATGCAGGACAACATCCCGCCCGATCCCACTCCCGACTATGACGCCAGCGACGAGATCGAATTCGGAGTCAACTGGTGGGCGTGGATCCTGCGCGGCGTGTACCCACCGCCCGGCCAGCCGCCGCAGTAGGCGAGCGCCAGACCGACGTCGGCAATGGTAAGCACGGTCTCCTTGTTGGCAACCGAAGTCAGCCCTGTTCCGCGATGGTGGCTTTGCCGCGGACCGGCTGCATGCCCGTAGTGTTGCTACGACCGCCGCCATCGGCGGCTGATTGTGGCGGCAGGAACGACGCGGCAGCTCCTATCAGTATCACCGCGAAGAAGATGCTTATCACCGCTGCGACCAGAGCGACTGGCGTCGAGGTGTGCTCGAGATGCACAGCGATGATGGTGGGCCAACCGGCGCCGAAGTTGGCCATGAAAAACGTGCACGGGAAGAGCACGAAAAGGCCCAGCAGCTGCCACTGAGCGGTACAGCGAGCACGCAGCTGCGATGCCGCCACAGCAAAGCAGATCACCTGGGCCGCTTCGAGCACGCCAATCACCAACGGGTACTGGAAGATCCGAAGGACATGTGGCCCCCAATAACTGTAGAGGCCACCATTAATGCCGACGATCTCGAACGCGGCCGATTCAAGCAACGTGATTCCCGCCCAGACAAACAGCGTACGGCGGGTCATCATGCCACACGCGATCCGGTGAGCGATGTAGATGCCCGGGGCGGCATACAGCACCACATAGCCGCTGTGCGTCCAGATCGGTTGCGGGATGTCGAACGCGGTGAAATGCGTCCACATTCCTGGTGTGGAGTAGAAGTACAGGGCCATCGCCACGTCGTAGAGGGGCTCGGCGAATGCGCCGACCAAGGCCGCTAATACCATGAGCGCGTAGAACGGCGTCCGTTCGCGCACACCCATCCAGATCGCAATCAGCAAGAGCACCGCGGTCAGCCCCCAGCTGACGTCGGTCAGGATCGCCTGTGTTGTGAGGTTCAATTGGTGATCGATTGGTGGCACCTGGTCAGGGTACGGAATAGCTCATCCGTGCGCGTCCCCCGATCAGCGGGATTTTGTGCTCTGACAGAGTGACAACGCTCAGAAAGTGGGACCAAAGCCGCAGACGGTTCCCGAAACGCGTCTATATCGACGTAAATCAGGTGAGCGTAGAGCCTTCGGCGGCAAGGCGTTCGCCGGCAGCCAGGAAGGAAGTCACCAACCCGGGATCGGCATAGTAGGGGTCGCCGACGCCGCTTTCGAAGCGGCTGCGGCTGTACTCGTAAAGCGCGGCAAGCTTGTACATCGCCAGCGTGGCATACCAATTGACTCCCGACACATCGGCCCCGGTGCGCTCTGCATATCGGTCGATCAGCTCACTGCGTCGGGGGTAGCCGGGCTCCAGCACCGCGGTGCCCATCGCCGATGTCGGAACCAGCGGCTCGCCCGGCACAGGGTACGACGTGAGCAGGTATCCCAGGTCGGCGAGCGGATCGCCGATGGTGGCGAGCTCCCAATCAAGGACTGCGGCGACGCAACCGGTAGCGATGTCTACGATCATGTTGCCGATGCGAAAGTCGTTGTGAACAATGGCGGTTCCGGATTCGGGCGGAAGATGCGCATGCAGCCAGTCGTCCAGCACGGCGAAGGCGGGCGGCACGGTTCCGTCCACAGCGATCAGCGACCGCATCCGGCGCAACTGCCGGGCGTTGAACCCGTCGGGCTTGCCGAAATCACCGAGCCCGACCTCGTGCCACGCCACCTTGTGCAATGAGGCGAGAGTGTCCACCATTGATTCCCCGATGCGCCGGCGCAGCTGTTCGTCGTCGCTTGGCGCGGGCGTCGATTCGGTGATGACGGCCCCATCGACGAAGTCCATCACGAAGGCAGGGACGTCGAGCAGTTCTCCGGCGGCCGCGATGGCGCGCACTCGCGGAGTGGGGACGTCGGTCCGCTCGAGTGCGGCCATAAGCCGCGCCTCCCGCAGCACGTCATGGGCGCCCGGAGGCAGCGGAGGCGGTGGTGGTCGGCGAACGACCATTTTTGAGTGCCCATCCGACACCAGGAATGTCAGGTTGGAATGTCCATCGCCGATGGCCTGGGCGGTTATGGCTGGGCCGCACAGTCCACGGTCGGCCAGGAATCGCCCCAGTTGTTGGAGCTCGCCCTCAGACCATGACCACATCAGGTGCCCCGTGCCGATAGATAATCCAGATAGCTTCCCTGCCAATGTGTCTCGAACTGTCCGGCACCGTGTTCACCGTCGATGACGGCTCGGCAGGCCCCTTCACGAATCACCGTTTGTAACCTATCGTGCGTCGGCAACTCGATCACCCCGAAGACATCCAGCTCCAGCTCGGTTCGCGCACCGGTGATGTCCGTGAGGGTCGCGCGCAGTCGACGCTGGCGCATTTGTTCACCGTATTCGGCGTGGTGGTCGATGTGGCGGACTGGGTAGGTGATCCCCTCGCGGACGACGTAGCCGGCAAAACCCCACTCGCCCTCGGCGATCCATATCCATCCATTAAGCGCCCGGCCAGATTCGGTATAGGCGACAAACCACTTCCAATGCTGCGGCACGCCCCAGTCGCGAACCCCCCAGGAATGGTCGCGATGTCCCATCCGGTCCCACTCGATGCGCCGGCCCGCGATTTCGAGCCCTCCGCGCACCCGACCGGTCTGCTCGATCCGGTTCAACGCGAACCACGACGGCAGGCCATCCGGATTGCTGTGGTAGCTGAACGCCTCATGAATGCCGGTGAATGCGAACTCGATTCGTACGCCCTCGCGGTCGTAGGCGAGCAGGCAGGACTTGCGCAACTCGGACTGTGTGAGAGTCAGTCCGTCGAATGAGAATTCGTCAAGGTCGGCGTGGTCCGGTATCCGCCCTTGGTGGAGGTGTAGCGCCAAGGGACGCGCTTCCGGGCCCCATACGCAGACGTTGTAGCCGGCTTTTCCGCCGCCCGTGAGATAGAGGTAGACCTGCACGCCGAGTTCTTCCTCGGGCATGATCAATTCCCAGAACAGGCTGTCGCGCGTCCTCTCCCCGGCCACCGGCCGGTGCCGCAGGTCGTCAGTGGGGCCTAGCCCGTTGTGCAGCTCTTCGGATGCGGTCACTGCGCCTCGCCCTGCAGGTTCATTAGTGCGCTGCGAGTCGTCGGTACCTGGACCGCTAGCGTCTGCCCGCGGGTATCCACCTCCAGCGCGGACCGGAAAGAGTTGTTCTCCAGGTTGCGGATCAACGCGTTCTTGGTGGTTCTCGTGCTGTCGTCGGAGTTTTCCGCGATGGTTTCGGCCAGCTCGATCGCTGCTTCGAGCGCGCTGCCCGTCTCGGTGAGCCGGTCGGCCAGTCCGATCCGTACTGCCTCGGCGGCTCGCACTGTGCGTCCGGTGAATGCCAGCTCGGCCGCCCGGCCCGGTCCGATCAGCCGGACCAGGTTCCACGACGTGCCCAGCTCGCCGATGGACAGCCCGACCCGCACGAACCCGGCGCTGAAACTGGCGGTGTGGTCGGCGATCCGGATGTCGGCGGCCAGCGCCAGGGACAGACCTCCGCCGGCCGCGGGACCGCTGACGGCGGCGATCACCGGGTATGGCAGCGCTCGTAGCCCGGTGGACCCGGACGCGGCGGTCTCCACGAGATCGGTGAATTCCGGCACCGACATCCGGGCGATGATTTCGACCTCGTCGAGGTCGAAGCCGGTGCAAAAGGCCTTGCCCCCTGCGCCGGTAATGATTAACGCCCGCAGC
>DASZKQ010000012.1:0-7587 GCA_035552835.1 Mycobacterium sp.
GCCGCGACCGACACGCCAACTTCGGCACCGGGCAGATCGATCCCGACCTGCTGCTGGCGGTGGTCAAGGCCGCGGACGCGCCGGTGATCTGCGAAACGGCCGACGAGGGCCGCAAAGACGACATCGCTTTCCTGCGTGAGCGCCTGAGCTGATTCGAAACGCAATGCTATCGGTGTCGCGGGTCGTCGCACTTCTCGGCGTAGCACTGGTCATCGCAGGCTGCGTCGCCAAAGAGACGGCGAAGTCGTCGGCCTTCGCCGAGGGCACCAGCGTGGTGCTGATCACCGTCGACGGCGGCGGCCATCAGTGGCCCGGCTTCGCCACCGGGAAGCTCTGGCAATTCTTCGCCGCCCATCCCCGCTGAGCATTACACGTCTTGTGCGGCTGTAGAAAAAATGTAACATTGGCGACATGCCAGATACTCATGTCGTCACTAACCAGGCCCCGCCACTGGCGGAGCACAACCCGGCTTCCTCCCCGGTGCTCATCGAGGCGCTGATCCGCGAAGGCGGACAGTGGGGCCTAGACGAGGTGACCACCGTCGGTGCGATTTCCGGGTCCAAGCAGGCGCAACGCTGGGGCGAGCTGGCCGACCGCAACCGGCCCATCCTGCGCATCCACGACCGCTACGGCCACCGCGTCGACGAGGTTGAGTACGACCCCGCCTACCACGAGCTGATGCGCACCGCGATCGAGCACGGCCTGCACGCCGCACCGTGGGCCGACGATCGGCCGGGTTCGCACGTGGTGCGCGCGGCCAAGACCAGCGTGTGGTCCGCCGAACCCGGCCACATGTGCCCGATTTCGATGACCTACGCCGTCGTTCCGGCGCTGCGCTTCAACCCGGAGTTCGCCGCGATCTACGAGCCGCTGCTGACCAGCCGGCACTACGACCCGGAGCTCAAGGTGCCAGCGACAAAGCCCGGGCTCACCGCGGGCATGTCGATGACTGAAAAGCAGGGCGGCTCCGATGTCCGCGCCGGCACCACCCAGGCCACCCGCAATGCCGACGGCACCTACAGTCTGACCGGCCACAAGTGGTTCACGTCGGCGCCGATGTGCGACGTGTTCCTGATGCTCGCGCAGGCGCCGGGCGGGCTGTCGTGCTTCTTTTTGCCACGGGTGCTGCCCGACGGCACCCGCAACCGGATGCTGCTGCAGCGGCTGAAGGACAAACTCGGCAACCACGCCAACGCATCCAGCGAGGTCGAGTACGACGGCGCCACTGCGTGGCTGGTCGGCGAGGAGGGCCGGGGTGTGCCGACCATCATCGAGATGGTCAACCTGACGCGGCTGGACTGCGCGCTGGGCAGCGCCACGAGCATGCGCACCGGGCTGACCCACGCCGTCCATCACGCCCAGCACCGCAAGGCGTTCGGCGAGTATCTGATTGACCAACCGCTGATGCGTAATGTGTTGGCAGACCTCGCCGTTGAGGCCGAGGCCGCCACCATGGTGGCGATGCGAATGGCCGGCGCCACCGACAGCGCCATCCGTGGAGACCAGAAGGAAGCGCTGCTGCGCCGAATCGGACTGGCGGCCAGCAAGTACTGGGTGTGCAAGCGCGCCACGCCGCACGCGGCGGAGGCGCTGGAATGCCTGGGCGGCAACGGTTACGTCGAGGATTCCGGCATGCCGCGACTGTACCGTGAGGCGCCGCTGATGGGTATCTGGGAAGGCTCCGGCAATGTCAGCGCGTTGGATACCTTGCGCGCCATGGCAACTCGTCCAGAATGTGTCGACGTTCTGTTTGACGAGCTCGCCAAAAGCGCGGGCCAGGATGCACGGTTGGACGGCCACATCGAACGGCTGCGCTCCCAGCTCGACGAGTTGGAAACGATCGCCTACCGGGCCCGCAAGGTCGCCGAGGACATCTGCCTGGCGCTGCAGGGCTCGCTGCTGGCGCGCCACGGACATCCCGCAGTTGCCGAGGCGTTCTTGGCGACCCGCCTCGGCGGACAGTGGGGCGGCGCGTTCGGAACCATGCCCGCCGGGCTGGATCTCGCGCCGATCCTCGAGCGGGCAATGATCAAGGGATGACGCGCGCCAGCGACAATAGAGAAATGAGCGATGAGGTGGGGGCACCACCCGCTTGCGGGGGAGAGCGGCGCTCATGACGCACGCGATCAGACCAGTCGACTTCGACAATTTGAAGACGATGACCTATGAGGTCACCGACCGGGTTGCGCGGATTACCTTCAACCGCCCCGAGAAGGGCAATGCGATCATCGCTGATACTCCGCTGGAGTTGTCCGCGTTGGTGGAGCGTGCCGATCTGGATCCGAACGTGCACGTCATCCTGGTCTCTGGCCGGGGTGATGGCTTCTGCGCGGGCTTCGACCTGAGCGCCTACGCCGACCGCACGGGCTCAGCCGGAGGCACCGGCGCTTACAGCGAGACTGTGCTGGACGGTAAGACCCAGGCGGTCAACCACTTACCGGATCAGCCCTGGGACCCGATGATCGACTACCAGATGATGAGCCGTTTCGTTCGTGGCTTTTCCAGCCTGATGCACGCGGACAAGCCGACGGTGGTCAAGATCCATGGCTACTGTGTGGCTGGCGGCACCGACATCGCCTTGCACGCCGACCAGGTGATCGCCGCGTCGGACGCGAAGATCGGCTACCCGCCCACCCGGGTCTGGGGGGTTCCGGCGGCCGGGTTGTGGGCGCACCGGCTGGGCGACCAGCGCGCCAAACGCCTTCTGCTGACCGGGGATTGCATCACCGGGGCACAAGCCGCCGAGTGGGGACTGGCGGTCGAAGCGCCCGACCCCGAGGACCTCGACGAGCGCACCGAGCGCCTGGTCGAGCGGATCGCCGCGGTGCCGGTCAATCAGCTGATCATGGTCAAGCTCGCGCTCAATTCGGCACTGCTGCAACAGGGCGTGGCCACCAGCAGGCTGGTCAGCACCGTCTTCGACGGTATCGCCCGGCACACCCCCGAGGGGCACGCTTTCGTCGCCGACGCCGTCGAGCACGGCTTCCGCGATGCGGTGCGCCACCGCGACGAACCGTTCGGCGACTACGGTCGCCGAGCATCCCAGGTCTGACGGATCGACACGATGCCGAAATCGCTAACCCGCATGACCGCCCGGTCGGTGGTGCTCAGCGTGCTGCTCGGTGCGCATCCGGCGTGGGCCAGCGCGGCTGAATTGATAAGGCTCACCAACGACTTCGGCATCAAGGAGACCACGTTGCGGGTCGCATTGACCCGGATGGCCAGCGCCGGCGACTTGATCCGGTCCGCCGACGGCTACCGGCTCTCCGAGCGGCTGCTGGCTCGCCAGCGGAGGCAGGACGACGCCATGCGACCACAGCTGCGGCCCTGGCACGGATCCTGGACCACTTTGATCGTCACCAGCGTCGGTACCGATCCTCGGACCCGCGCCGTGCTGCGAACCACGCTGCACGACAAGCGCTTCGGTGAGCTGCGCGAGGGAGTGTGGATGCGCCCGGACAACCTCGAACTCGACCTGGATGCGCAACTGCGTGCCCGGGTGCGAATATTGCAGGCCCGCGATGATGCGCCTGGCGAGCTCGCCGGCCAGTTGTGGGACCTGGCGTCGTGGGCCCGCACCGGCGACCGGCTGCTCGCCGAGATGTCTTCGGCCACTGATGTTCCCGCTCGATTCGTGTTCGCCGCTGGGATTGTCCGCCACCTGTCGACCGACCCGGTGTTGCCCGCCGAATTGCTGCCCGCGGACTGGCCGGGCGCGCGGCTGCGTGCTGCTTACAACGACTTCGCCGCCGAACTGACTGAGCGGCGTGACGGTATCCGATTAGTGGAGGCGACATGAGCGATCCGGTACGCGTAGAACGCAATGGTCCGGTAACCACGGTGATCCTGAACCGGCCGGAGGCCCGCAACGCCGTCAATGGCCCCACGGCTGCTGCGTTGTTCGCGGCGTTCGAGGAATTCGATCGTGACGACACCGCTTCAGTGGCCGTGTTATGGGGCGATAACGGAACCTTTTGCGCCGGAGCGGATTTGAAAGCGTTTGGCACACCGGAAGCCAACGCGGTACACCG
The DNA here is from genome assembly GCA_035552835.1 of Mycobacterium sp. GTDB lineage: Bacteria > Actinomycetota > Actinomycetes > Mycobacteriales > Mycobacteriaceae > Mycobacterium. The sequence goes on from DASZKQ010000012.1 coordinate 4,032, forward strand.
GACGGGTCCCGGCCCGATGGGGCCCACGCGGATGGTGCTGTCCAAGCCGGTGATCGCCGCAGTCAGCGGCTACGCCGTCGCCGGCGGCTTGGAGCTCGCATTATGGTGCGACCTGCGGGTGGCCGAGGAGGGTGCAGTGTTCGGGGTGTTCTGCCGACGCTGGGGTGTGCCGCTGATCGACGGCGGCACCATCCGGCTGCCTCGGCTGATTGGGCAGAGCCGGGCAATGGACATGATTCTCACCGGCCGTGCGGTGGACGCCGCCGAGGCGTTGGCGATCGGTTTGGCCAATCGCGTTGTGCCCAAAGGGCAGGCCCGGGTAGCCGCCGAGCAGCTGGCCGCCGAGCTGGCCGCATTGCCGCAGCAGTGCATGCGATCGGATCGGCTGTCGGCGCTGTACCAGTGGGGGATGCCCGAATCAGACGCGATCGACTACGAATTCGCCAGCATTTCCCGGGTGACCGCTGAAGCGATGGAAGGCGCGGGACGCTTTGCGGGCGGCGCCGGCCGCCACGGTGCGGACGCGGTATAGCTTGGGCGGAGACTAGCTGGCCTTGTTGATCGTGTTGCTGCTGCCGAGGTTGTCGACCTTGGGGTTGCCGTCTTTATAGGTGATCGTGTTGTTGAACCCGACGACGTTGAGTTCCTTGTCGACCTTGTCGATGGTGATCTTGTTGTCTGCGCCGCCAATGCTCACGGTCCCGCAGGTGCCAGTGACGGTCAGCGTGTTGTTGGATCCGCCCACGTTCAACGACTTTCCGTCGCCGCAATCGAGAGTGGTTGTCGTACCGAGCGATCCGTAGTTGATCGTGTTGCCGATGTCGAACTGCGCACCCGTGCTTGTCGTCGAGGGCGTCGTGCTCGTCGAGGTGGGGGAGGCACCCGAGGATGTCGACGGGACCGCGGTGTTGTTCTTGCCGGCGCAACCGGCCACCCCGAGCACCAGCACTACCGCAGAAAGCGCCAGCGCCCCGGCTACCGGTCGGACCCAGCCGTCGGTGTGGTGCGCGCGCATGCTGCTTACCCCGCCACCTGGCTGACGCGGTTGGTCATGCCGAGTTCGCGGCCGCGGTCCCATACGAATGGCTGGCCGCTCTTGTAGAAAACCGACTCGTTGTAGCCGTAGACAGTGATGTCGTGGACGACGTTGTCGGCGACGACGGTGTGACCAGAGCCCATCACCGTCACCGCCCAGCAGGTTCCTAAGGCGTTGACGGTGTTCCGGGTGCCGTCGACCAACAGTGTGGCGCCATTGCAGTCGATCGTCTGCTCGAGACCCTCTCCGGTGACATGGGTATCACCGTTTTTGGCGTGTCCAGTCGGCGCCCCGGCAGCCACGGTGAACGGGATCGCGATCGCGCAGGCGGCCAAGGCTCGGCATGCGAGCGTCCATCTCACCGCGGGCTCCTCTCGCCATGGCGCGTGATCTGCTCGAGGAGAGCGTACGTCGATCGGCGCGCGCCATGACGGGCTTCCCTCACTTCGGGCCGTTCCCACCACCCGCGTTGTCGGGAGACTAGAGTTCTTCGCTGATTAACCATCGAGAAACCGGTAGTGACCCACCCGGTCAATGCAACCCGAAGGGCGACCGCATGGCAGCTGCGCCGGGACCCCCGGCCGGCCGGTCGGGCGCCGGGGCAAAGCCTGCCGCCCGACCGGCCAGGCTGACTCGCGACATCATCGTCAACGCCGCAATGACCTTCCTGGACCGGGAGGGCTGGGATGCCCTGACGATCAATGCACTGGCGACGCAGCTCGGGACCAAAGGCCCGTCGCTGTACAACCACGTGGACAGCCTGGAGGACCTGCGCCGCACGGTGCGGATGCGGGTGATCGACGACATCATCACCATGCTCAACCGTGTCGCCGGGGGACGGGCCCGCGACGATGCCGTGCTCGTGATGGCCAGCGCCTATCGCAGCTACGCCCACCACCACCCGGGCCGGTATTCGGCATTTACCCGGATGCCGCTTGGCGGCGAGGATCCCGAATACGCGGCCGCCACCAGGGGCGCGGCGGCTCCGGTGATCGCGGTGTTAGCGTCCTACGGTCTTGACGGCGAGGAGGCCTTCTATGCGGCGCTGGAATTCTGGTCGGCAATGCACGGGTTCGTGCTGCTGGAAATGACCGGTGTGATGGACGACATCGTCGACACCGACACGGTCTTCTCGGACATGGTGCTGCGGCTGGCGGCCGGCATGGAACGCCGCAGCGAACACGGCGCCCGATAAGCCGGGTAACCTGGGCGGGACGCTAATGCCGTCGCTTTGACCTGCCCGACCAGCGGCGGGTATTGTAGATGCTCGTGCCTGGCGGCTTAAGGCGCTTCACTTAAGGCGCGCACGCCGGGCCAATTCACATGTCCACGACGCACCGGAAAAAGTACTGCGGCGGGCGCCTGCGACACACCCGGCCGCGGGGGACCGTGGCAGGCATAACTGCAGTACAGAGACTTGAAACCACCGATAATCGAACGCACAACACAGAAAGCCGGTAGATGCCAACCATTCAGCAGCTGGTCCGCAAGGGGCGCCGCGACAAGGTCGCCAAGGTCAAGACCGCGGCCCTCAAGGGCAGCCCGCAGCGCCGTGGTGTGTGCACTCGCGTGTACACCACGACTCCGAAGAAGCCGAATTCGGCGCTTCGGAAGGTGGCGCGTGTCAAGCTGACCAGCCAGGTTGAGGTGACGGCGTACATCCCCGGCGAGGGCCACAATCTCCAGGAGCACTCGATGGTGCTGGTGCGTGGTGGCCGGGTGAAGGACCTGCCGGGCGTGCGGTACAAGATCATCCGCGGCTCGCTCGACACCCAGGGTGTCAAGAACCGCAAGCAGGCTCGCAGCCGCTACGGCGCCAAGAAGGAGAAGAGCTGATGCCGCGCAAGGGGCCCGCGCCGAAGCGTCCGCTGGTCAACGATCCGGTCTACGGATCGCAGCTGGTTACGCAGCTGGTCAACAAAGTTCTGCTGAAGGGAAAGAAATCGCTGGCTGAGCGCATTGTTTATGCTGCGCTCGAACAAGCCCGCGAAAAGACCGGCACCGATCCGGTGATCACGCTCAAGCGGGCGTTGGACAATGTCAAGCCAGCCCTGGAGGTGCGCAGCCGCCGCGTCGGTGGTGCCACCTACCAGGTGCCGGTCGAGGTCCGTCCGGAGCGCTCGGTCACGCTGGCACTGCGCTGGCTGGTCAGCTTCTCCAAGCAGCGTCGTGAGAAAACCATGATCGAGCGGCTGGCAAACGAGATCCTGGATGCCAGCAATGGCCTGGGGGCCTCCGTCAAGCGACGTGAGGACACCCACAAAATGGCCGAGGCAAACCGCGCCTTTGCGCACTATCGCTGGTGAGACCGCCGGCGACGGGGCCGGCAACTGACAGCGAACTGACAAGCAATCGAAAGAGTGGGAAGACTTCTGTGGCACAGAAGGACGTGCTGACCGACCTCACCAAGGTCCGCAACATCGGCATCATGGCGCACATCGACGCCGGCAAGACGACGACGACGGAGCGCATCCTCTACTACACCGGTATCAGCTACAAGATCGGTGAGGTGCACGACGG
>DASZKQ010000013.1:0-10053 GCA_035552835.1 Mycobacterium sp.
TCTTCGAACTTGTCCTTGAACTCCTCGTCGTAGATCCGCTGAAACTCGTCTTTGAACATGCCGTCGTAGGCCTTGAGGATGGTGTTCTTCGTCGACAGATACACCGGGTAGTTCTCTTTCAGGCCGTAGGCGAACGACGTGCGGGCAAAATCCTGAATCGAATCCTTGAAGTTGTACATCCCCATCACGACGCCGCCGTCTTCGGGGATGGACACCATCTCGTGCACGATCGGCTCGCTGTCGTCATCCGGGGCGAAGGTCAGCGTGATGGTCCCGGGCCGGTCGACCTTGAAGTTCGTCGCACGATACTGGTCACCAAAAGCGTGCCGGCCGATGATAATCGGTTTCTTCCACCCCGGAACTAGCCGCGGCACATTCGACATCATGATCGGCTCGCGGAAGATCGTGCCGCCCAAGATGTTTCGGATTGTCCCGTTGGGTGACGACCACATCGTCTTGAGGTTGAATTCTTTGACTCGGGCCTCGTCGGGGGTGATCGTGGCGCACTTGACACCGACGCCGTGTTTCTTGATCGCGTACGCCGAGTCGATCGTCACCTGGTCGTCGGTGGCGTCGCGGTGCTCGATGCCCAGGTCGTAATAGTCCAGCTTGATGTCGAGGTGCGGAAGGATCAGCATGTCTTTGATCCATTGCCAGATGACCCGCGTCATCTCGTCGCCGTCGAGCTCTACTACCGTGCCTTCGACTTTGATCTTTGCTCCGCTGGACATGAAGCCCAGACTACAAGGGAGCGCCTTTCAACTGGTCACAGCGGGTGAGACGGTGCTCGCATGTGCGGTCCAGCGGGCAAGTACCTCAAGCCATTCGGACCGGTTGGCCGAGTCACCGGCCCAGGCGATGTAGCCGTCGGGTCGCACCAACACTGCCGGCCCGGAATCGGACCGCTCCGCTTGGTGCAGGTCGATCACGTCGACCGGAGACCTGCCGCTCTCCCGGATCAACACGAAGCCTGGCTCGCGCTGCAGCTCAGTGAGACGGTCTTGCGTCAACGGAATCTGCGTTGCTCTGGTGCCCACCAAAGCACTCTCCCCTGCCCGGTGGGGATACCGCAGCGTCGTGCCCGCAAAGCTGCCGGCTACCTCGTCGCGCACCCGGGCTAAACGAAGCAGCTTCGGCAACAGCATGTTTCGCAATCCGCGAGCGAACCGCGGATGAAGGGTCACGCCGCGCGCCATCAGGCCGGACTGTAGCAGCACCCGCTTGCCAACCGGATGGCGTTCATCGTGATAGCTGTCCAGCACGGTGTCGTCTGCGCCAGCGAGCACCGCGTCGATCTTCCAAGCGAGGTTCGCCGCGTCCTGAATCCCGGTGTTCATGCCCTGACCGCCCATCGGGGAGTGCACGTGTGCCGCGTCTCCGGCCAGGAGCACACGGCCATAATGATATTGCGCGACTTGCCTTTCGTCGCAATGGAATCGAGACTTCCATCCCACCTCGAGCATGCCGAGGTCGGCCTTCATTGCGCGGGTGAGGATTCCGGCAATCTCTGCGGAGTCCACCGGCTGGGTGTCGGGCACCTGATTGTTACGGTCCCACACCATCGCCCGGTACCAGGAACCGTCTGCATCATGGCGGTGGTAGGGAGCCAGGAACGCGAACTCGTCGCGGGTACTGCCGAGTGTCAGGCCGCCGTCGGCAGGGCCATGGGCCAGTTTGACATCGGCCAGCACGATGGACGACAAGATCGTCTTACCCACGAAGTCCGCACCGATCAGCGCGCGGACCGTGCTGTGCGCACCGTCAGCGCCGATCAAATACTTTGCCCGCCAGTAGGTTCGACGCTCAGCGTGCTCGCCGAGCGGCTGCGCGGTGACGGTCAGGCCATCGGCGTCTTGGTCGATTCCGACGACCTCGATGCCACGCCGGATCTCGGCCCCTTGCGCGACGGCGTAGGCGCACAGCGCCCGGTCCACGTTGGTCTGCGGAGTGATCATCGCGAATTGGTAGGGCGAGTCAAGATGGGTGAGGTCGATGCGGGCGCCGCCGAAAATTGTGACGCCCGGCGCCTTATGCGCCTGCGCGAGCAGGTCGTCGGCGATTCCGCGGGCGTCCAGAACTTCTAGCGTGCGCGCCATGGTGACGAACGCGCGACTGGACGGATTGATCGCGGGCCAGCGTTCGAGCACGATGACCGACCGACCCGCGCGTGCGAGGTCGCCGGCGGCGGTCAACCCCGTCGGGCCGCCGCCGACGACCAGGACGTCAACCTTGTGAACGGTCATCACGCCACCGCTTCCGGATTCGGGTACCAACGACGTATGTCGTCGGGAGTCGCGACGGCCGAGCGATTGAACACGAAGCGGCAACCGGGCTGGGCGATGTGTGCGGCATTGACGATCGACTCGAACAGCAGCGTGTTGCCGGCGACCAGTCGCACTCCGGCGCCGATGAGCACCGCGTCGTAACGCTTGGCTTCCAGCCACTTGCAGGCTTTGTCGGCACCCGCATCGCCGAAGTCGATCAGGCAGTTATCGACGTGATAGCCCGCGGCGCGCAATGCGGCCAGGTTGTCATCGTTGGCGACGCGCAGCTTCTCCTTCGACAGGCCCGGGAACTGGGCGAAGTCGGACGAAGAGTAGTCGATCACGTCCGGGTCGAGTCCGATCTGGATGGCGGTAACGGTCATGATGGCGACCTTTCGTGATGAGTTCAACAACTGTTGAACTCGACGGTAGGCCGTGATCCCAGCCGTGTCAACAGTTGTTGAATACACTGTTGGCATGCCACCGAAGGCGCGTGACAAACGTGATGGACAGATCACCCGGGCGACGATCCTGGAGACTGCGCGCTCGCAGTTCGGGAACCACGGCTTCGAACGCACGACGATCCGGTCGGTCGCTTCGGAGGCCGGCGTCGATCCTGCGCTCGTCATGCACTACTTCAACAGCAAGGCAGAACTTTTCGCCGCGGCCTCCCGATTCGACATCAACTTCCCTGATCTATCGGAGGTCGCGCCTGACCGTATTGCCGACGTGCTGCTGCCGATGTTCATCGCCGTCTGGGGTCCGCAGGGACCGTTTCTCCCGCTATTACGCGCGGCCGCGACGAATCGGGTTGCCGCCGATGCCCTGCTCGAAGTTTTCGTCGACCAGGTGGCCCCGGCCCTATCCGCGGTCGCCCCCGATCACGCCGCCGAACGGGCTGCGCTGGTGGGATCGCAACTACTGGGCCTCGCGGTGGCTCGCTACATCCTCGGTGTGCCGCCGCTGGCCGGCATGGACGACGCCCAACTCATCGAATGGCTGCGGCCGGTGCTCGCCCACTACCTGGCGGACCCCGCGCCCTGACGCTGTTCGATGATCGCCAGCGTTCGCTCGGCCCACCGAATGTTCTCTTGTTCGAACGAAATTCCGCGCATCAGCGTCAGGTAGGGGCCCACCCGCTTCGCCTGGGCAAGGTATTCCTCTTCACCCCGGCCGTCGAGTATACGAGCTCGCATCCGTTCGTAACGTTGCAGTTTGGCTGTCGCCCATTGCAGTCGTTCGATCATGAACTCGCGAACCGCCTGCGCGTTACCGACGTCAACGGCCAGCAGTTTGACCGCGAGTTCATCACGGATCACCGAGGGCTTCGGCGCCCGGGAGGTGAACTGCTGGATCGCTTCGTAGCCCGCCTCGGTCAGCGAGTACATGCGCTTGTTGGGCCGGCGTTCTTGGTGAACGACACGGGCTTGGATCAGACCTTGCTCGGCGAGCCGGTCGAGCTCGCGGTACAACTGCTGCGGGGTTGCCATCCAGAAGTTCGCGACCGAGGCGTCGAAACTCTTGGCCAGGTCGTATCCGGAGGACTCGCCGTCAAGCAGGGCGGCCAGCACCGCGTCACGCAGCGACATTGGACGATAATACAACGACACGAATAATCAAAAAAGTGACTAATCACTCATCGACATATTCCCGGCCAAGCTCTACCGTCAGTCACACCTAATCAACAAATTGACTACGCGAGGTGCCCGGTGAGTTCTACCCATCCCTTCCGTACGGCGGTCGAGGAGCGCGACGAGGCGGCCATCCAGGCAATGCTCGCCGACACCGTAGTGTTCACTAGCCCGGTGGCCTTCAAGCCGTATGTCGGCAAGCCGATCACCGCGGCCATTTTGCGCGGTGTGCTGCGGATCTTCGAGGACTTCCATTACGTCCGCGAGATCCATGACAGCAACGGCCGCAACCATGCCTTTGTGTTCGAGACAAAGATCTCCGGGGTGCCCGGCGTGCAGGTCACCGGATGTGACTTCTTGCACTTCAACGACGACGGTCTGATCGACGACTTTATGGTCATGGTGCGGCCGCTGTCGGGAGCGACAGCATTGTCGGAAGCGATGGGTGCCCAGTTCGAGCGGATCCAGCAAGAGGCGCTCGAACTGGCCGATCAGTTCACTACGGCATAGAAAGCATAGGAGTACCAAGCATGCGGATCGGGTTGGGAATCAACTACGCCGGCGGGTTCAAAGAGGTGGCCGCCGAGGTGGCCGACCTGGAACGTGCCGGATTAGACATCGTCTTTGTCCCCGAGGCGTATTCGTTCGATGCCGTCAGCGCGCTGGGCTACCTGGCGGCCAGCACCGAACGGGTTGAATTGGCGTCGGGCATTCTGCAGCTCTACACCCGAACGCCCACGCTGACCGCGATGACCGCGGCGGGTCTCGACTATGTCTCCGACGGGCGGTTCATCCTGGGCCTTGGCGCGTCCGGCCCCCAGGTCATCGAGGGCTTCCACGGCGTGCCCTACGACGCCCCGATAGCCCGCACCCGCGAAGTCGTCGACATCTGCCGCCAGGTGTGGCGTCGCGAGACCCTGCAACACCAGGGCAAGCACTACACGATTCCGCTGCCGCCCGAGCAGGGCACCGGCCTTGGCAAGCCACTCAAGCTGATCAATCACCCTGCCCGCGAACGCATCCCGATATTGGTCGCCGCGCTCGGCCCCAAGAATGTCGAGCTGGCCGCCGAGATCGCCGAGGGCTGGCAACCGATCTTCTATCTGCCGGAGAAAGCGCAGGCTGTGTGGGGCCAGGCGCTGGCCGCCGGGCAGTCGAAGCGCGATCCCGCTCTGGGCAACCTCGACGTGTTCGCCGGACCGGCACTGGCCATCGGCGAAAACGTCGAGCCACTACGCGAATTCGTCAAACCGCACCTGGCGCTCTACATCGGCGGCATGGGCGCTAAGGGCAAGAACTTCTACCACACGCTAGCCACCAGCTACGGCTATGGTCCGCAAGCCGACCGCATCCAGGAGCTCTACCTGGCCGGCGAAAAGGACAGCGCCGCCAAGGCGGTGCCCGACGAACTCGTGCGCGACGTCAACCTGATCGGCACACCAGCATTCGTCAAAGAACGTGTCGCGGCGTTCCGGGAGGCGGGCGTCACCACCTTGAACGTGGCGCCAATGGCAGCTACGCCGGCCGAGCGGGTCAAGCTCATCGAGACGCTTCGCAACATCGTCGACTAAGCCCGCGCTTGGAGGGCGATGTCGACGTCGAGATTGCCGTGAGGGTTGCGGTATCGCCGCCGATCACAGCCATAGATGCAATCTCGGCGACCGCGCCGACTCGACTAAGCCCGCTGTGCATCCTCCAGCGCCGCGTTGAGGGTTTTGCTCGGCCGCATCACCGCAGTGGTCTTCTCGTCGTCCGGCCGGTAGTAGCCGCCGATATCCACCGCGTCGCCTTGGGCTTCGCCGAGTTCGGCGACGATGGCATCTTCGCTCTCGGTCAACGCATCGGCCAGTGCGGCGAAGTGCTTCTGCAACTCGTCATCATCGGTCTGCGCGGCCAGTTCCTGCGCCCAGTACATCGCCAAATAGAACTGGCTGCCGCGATTGTCGAGCTCACCGGTCTTGCGCGACGGGCTCTTATTGTTGTCCAGCAGTTTGCCGATCGCGGCGTCTAGCGTCTTGCCGAGGATCTTGGCCCGCTCGTTGCCGGTCTTGATACCGATGTCTTCGAAACATGCTCCCAACGCCAGGAACTCGCCGAGCGAGTCCCACCGCAGATGGTTTTCCTCGACCAGTTGGTGGACGTGCTTGGGCGCTGAACCGCCTGCTCCGGTTTCGTACATGCCGCCACCGGCCATCAGCGGCACGATGGACAGCATCTTGGCGCTGGTGCCCAGTTCCAGGATCGGGAACAGGTCGGTGAGGTAGTCGCGCAGGATGTTTCCGGTGGCGGCGATGGTGTCCTGCCCGCGCATCGCGCGCTCGATCGTGTGCCGCATCGCTCGTTCCTGCGACATGGTCTGGAGGTCGAGGCCCTCGGTGTCGTGGTCGGCAAGGTAGGTGTTGACCTTCTTGCGAAGTTCGTTCTCGTGCGGACGCTCCTGGTCCAGCCAGAACACCACCGGCATGCCCGAGTTACGCGCGCGGGTGACGGCGAGCTTGACCCAGTCGCGGATCGGCTCGTCCCTGACGATGGGCATCCGCCAGATGTCACCGGCTTCCACGTTCTGCGTCAGCAGGACTTCCCCGGTGTCGAGGTCGACGATGTTGGCAACGCCGTCCTCGGGGATCTCGAAAGTCTTATCGTGCGAGCCATACTCCTCAGCCTGCTGCGCCATCAGCCCGACGTTGGGGACGGTGCCCATCGTCGCCGGATCAAACTGGCCGTGCGTCTTACAGAAGTTGATGATTTCCTGGTAAATACGCGAAAAGGTGGACTCGGGGTTGACGGCTTTGGTGTCCTTCTGCCGCCCGTCGGCGCCGTACATCTTGCCGCCCGCCCGGATCATCGCCGGCATCGACGCGTCCACGATCACGTCGCTGGGCGAATGAAAGTTGGTGATTCCCTTGGCCGAGTCGACCATGGCCAGCTCGGGCCGGTGTTCGTGGCAGGCGTGCAGGTCGCGGATGATCTCGTCGTGTTGCGAGGCGGGCAGCGACTCGATCTTGTTGTAGAGGTCGACCAATCCGTTGTTGACGTTGACGCCGAGTTCGTCGAACAGTGCCTGGTGCTTCGCGAAGGCCTCCTTGTAGAAGATCTGCACGGCGTGGCCGAAGACGATGGGGTGTGAGACCTTCATCATCGTGGCCTTGACGTGTAGTGAGAACATCACGCCGGTCTCGTATGCGTCCTCCATCTGCGCCTCGTAGAACTCGCACAGGGCTTTCTTGCTCATGAACATGCTGTCAATGACGTCGCCGTTCCGCAGCGACACCATGGGCTTGAGCACGATCGTCTTGCCGCTTTTGGTCTCCAACTCCATCTTCACGTTGCGCGCACGGTCCAGCGTCAGCGACTTCTCGCCGTGGTAGAAGTCGCCGGTCCGCATGGTTGCGACATGGGTACGCGACGCCATCGACCACTCGCGCATGCTGTGTGGGTGCTTGCGCGCATACTCTTTGACGGCATTGGGCGCGCGGCGGTCCGAATTACCCTGCCGCAGCACTGGATTCACGGCGCTACCAAGACATTTGGCGTAGCGGTCGCGAATTTCCTTGTCCTCGTCTGTTTTCGGACTTTGCGGATAGTCCGGAACCTTAAACCCTTTGCCTTGCAGTTCCTTGACGGCGGCGATCAGCTGGGGCACCGAAGCGCTGATGTTCGGCAGCTTGACGATGTTGGTGTCGGGTCGCTGCGTCAGCCGGCCCAGTTCGCCCAGGTTGTCCGGCACTTTCTGATCGTCGGTCAGATAATCGGGGAACTCGGCCAGGATGCGTGCGGCTACCGAGATGTCACTGCTCTTGATCTGGATGCCCGCCGGCTCGGCGAAAGCACGCACGATCGGCAGAAAAGAGTAGGTCGCCAGCAGCGGCGCCTCGTCGGTCAGCGTGTAGATGATGGTCGGCTGTTCGGCGCACACGGTCTGTCTCCCGGTATCACTATCGGTCACGTCTTGACGGGCTTCGTTTTGGTAACTGACTGTCACGTTATCAAGGGCGTTTCGCCTGGTTTCGACCTCGATGAGGGCCCCTGAACCGGAGGACCCAGGGTTAGTTCGATTCGATGTTAGTGCGGTTCGATCTCTGTCCGCGGTGTAAGCGCAGGAGACCGCTGGCACGTGATCGGCTTAATGAGATAAGCTTCATTTCGGTCATGAGCGCCAGCGTCAAGCCCCGGCTTGCTGGCCGGCAACCCTCCAACCGCGGTGGGGTGCCCCGGGTGATGACCAGGTTGAGTAGCCAAAACCGGCTACGTCGGCAAGCGCGGGTCCGCGGTGACGGGCCCCCCGAGTAGACAGGGAAACCTGATGCGCACTCATTTGGGCTGGCCCATCGTGCGTCGCAGCTGCTGAACGCTTAGCTACCGGTTGACGTCGTTTTGAGATGGCGTCCCGCGCAGCTGCAGCACTCGACCACCCATTTCCTCCCAGAAAGACATCCACGTGAGTTCCGAAACCAACGCTGATAGCGAAACCGACCCGGCCGCGCATTGGTCGTTTGAAACCAAACAGATCCACGCCGGCCAGCAGCCGGACCCGACCACCAGCGCCCGCGCACTGCCGATCTACCAGACCACGTCTTACGTCTTCGACGACACCGCACACGCCGCGGCACTGTTCGGGCTGGAAGTCCCCGGCAACATCTACACCCGCATCGGCAACCCGACCACCGACGTCGTCGAGCAGCGCATCGCCGCGCTGGAGGGCGGTGTGGCCGCGCTGTTCCTGGCCTCCGGGCAGGCCGCGGAGACATTTGCAATCTTGAACGTGGCCGGCGCCGGCGACCACATCGTGTCCAGCCCGCGGCTCTATGGCGGCACCTACAACCTGTTCCACTATTCGCTGCCCAAGCTGGGTATCGACGTAAGCTTCGTCGAGGATCCCGACGACTTGGACTCGTGGCGGGCCGCGGTGCGCCCGAACACCAAGGCGCTTTTTGCCGAGACCATCTCCAACCCGCAGATCGACGTGCTGGATACCCCCGGCGTCTCCGGGGTGGCCCACGAGCATGGTGTGCCGCTGATTGTCGACAACACCGTCGCCACCCCCTACCTGATCCAGCCGATCGCCCAGGGCGCCGACGTCGTGGTGCACTCGGCCACCAAGTACCTGGGTGGGCATGGCGCTGCGATCGCCGGCGTGATCGTCGATGGCGGCACCTTCGACTGGACACAAGACCGCTTCCCCGGCTTCACCACCCCAGATCCCAGCTACCACGGTGTGGTGTACGCGGAGCTGGGGCCGCCGGCGTTCGCGGTCAAAGCGCGGGTACAACTGCTGCGCGACTACGGGTCGGCCGCGTCGCCGTTTAACGCGTTCCTGATTGCGCAAGGCCTGGAAACCCTCAGCTTGCGTATCGAGCGCCATGTCGCCAACGCCCAGCGAGTCGCCGAATTCCTGGCCGGCCACGACGATGTGCTTTCGGTCAACTACGCCGGCCTGCCCAGCTCGCCATGGTACGAGCGGGCAAAGAAGTTGGCGCCCAAGGGAACCGGAGCGGTGTTGTCGTTCGAGTTGGCCGGTGGAATCGAGGCAGGCAAGGCGTTCGTCAACGCGCTGAAGCTGCACAGCCACGTCGCCAATATCGGCGACGTGCGATCGCTGGTGATTCATCCGGCATCGACGACCCATTCCCAGCTCAGCCCCGCCGAGCAGCTGTCCACCGGCGTGAGCCCCGCGTTGGTGCGGCTGGCCGTGGGCATCGAAGGCATTGACGACATCCTGGCCGACCTCGAGCTCGGCTTCACCGCGGCTCGAAAATACAGCGGCGCGAAAGCCGGCAGCGGTGACCCGCACGCCGTGGCGGCGTTCTGAGGAGACCCGAGATGACGATCTCTGACGTGCCGACCCAGACGCTGCCCGCCGACGGCGAGGTCGGCGTTGTCGACATCGGCTCGCTGACCCTGGAAAGCGGCACCGTACTCGACGACGTCAGCATCGCCGTGCAGCGTTGGGGCGACCTTTCGCCGACCCGCGACAACGTCGTCGTGGTGCTGCACGCGCTGACCGGCGATTCGCACATCACCGGACCCGCCGGGCCCGGGCATCCGACACCGGGCTGGTGGGACGGCATAGCCGGTCCGGGCGCGCCGATCGACACCGACCGCTGGTGCGCGATCGCCACAAATGTGCTGGGCGGCTGCCGCGGCTCGACCGGGCCGAG
>DASZKQ010000014.1:0-12954 GCA_035552835.1 Mycobacterium sp.
CGGAGGGACTGGGCCCCGGCCTGCCGATGAACATCAACGGCCTGCCGATCGACGATCCGCTGGCGCGGATGCCGCTGATTGATTTCGGCCCACCTCAGGTTCTCGGCCAGCCACCGATGTACCCGTGGATGGCACCCAACACCCCGGTACCGGCGCAGACGCGACAGCCCGGCTGCACGCTGATCTGCATCGGCCGCCAGGATCCTCTGCCGCCACAGCAGCCGCCGTGGGTTACTTTGCCGCCACCCGATGCTCCGCCGTCACCACCCCGGCAAACTGTTCCGCCAGAGCCGTCGACAAGCCCACCATCGGCCGCCGTTTCGCCCGCCGGCCCAGCGGCGTTACCGGCGGCGAATACGCCTGCAGCGCCTGGGCCAATGCCCGGTACGGCCGGCTAACTGTGTGCTCGTACTGATGACCAACGAGGGACTACCCCGATGTGCAATAAGACCGGGACGGCGCCCCCTGGCATAGGCAGCCGGACGGACTAATGGCGGGGCCTTGACGCCGTCAAGACCTGAAAATAAAACCGCAGGTAACGAACGGGACTGAATCGGAACGAGACGGAGCGAACCTGCAGGTAAACGGGTATTTTGCCTGGTCGAGGCTGGGGTTCAGACACCCTTAGCTCCACAGCATTTGAGCAGCTCTCAGGCGTTCTGGTCGTTAGCTGGCGACTTGGCCTCCGCAGGCTGGGGCCGCACTTGGGCCGCCGCAGCAGCGGTCGAGCTGATCGCCGCGTCGAGGTTGGCAGACCTGGCAGCTGCCAGGCGGTTGCCCGACCCGGCATCGCAGGATCAAAAAGACCCGCGGTTCTTTGACGGGCCTTGACGGTGAGAAGCGGATCGGCGATTTCGCCGCAGGCACCGTGGCGCTACACGATTGCGACAACAGCCAATACGTCTCTGATTTCAAGGTGGGTCCGCATCACTTTAGCGTGCTAATCTCGCTGATAGCACGGATCATTACCGCCACAGTAGAACATGATAGTCAGCTAGATAGACCTCAGTTGGCGTCGTTGGAATGGGGTATGTGAAACAGGGTGTTGAGGGTCCGGCATTGGCCGCCAGAAAGAGAACGACGTGGGCGTGAAGGAACTGATGACTGATCTGGTGGGCGGAAGCCGCTCGCACACCTATGAGCTTGATGGCCTGACGTTGGGGTACACCGTGGTGGGCGACGGTCAGCCCATCCTGTTCGTCCACGGCGCGACGGCCACAGGGGAGTTCGAGTGGGGTCGGCTCGCGGCGAGGCTGGCGTCCGATTATCAATGCGTCCTGCCCGATTTACGCGGTCACGGCCGATCAGAATTCCGCGCGTCAGCCGACATGGGGCAGGCCATCTGCGCGGATCTGCGACGTCTCATCGAGCACCGGGGCCTCGACCACCCCCACATCGTGGGGTTCTCTTACGGTGCCGAGATCTCGCTCATGCTTGAACTGTCAGCGCCCGGCACCGCACGATCTCTGGTGCTGGTAAGTCCGGGCACGGGCCGCCCCAGCGACTACCGCGCTCCGCGCCTCGAGCACCTGTACCGCACCTGGCCGTTCGCGTTGCGCCGCCTGCACGAGACCCAGCATGGACCCGAGCACTGGCGTCGGCTTGTGACTGCGCTGCATGTGGACAGCGTCGGCCGATCCGAACTCTCAGCGGAAGTACTTGGTGGTGTCGGGTGTCCGGTGTTGATGGTGGCCGGCGCCCACGACGAGTCGACACGGCGGGCCCAAGGGCGGCGGTTCGCCGAGGTCAACGCTTTGGCGCGTTACGTAGAACTCGACGGCGCGGCACATGCCGTGCACCACAAGTGCCCCGATAGGTTTGCACAGGTCATCAGTGCCTTCCTGGCTGAAGTCGACAATGAGGGAGCGGGGAGTCATGGCGCGACAGAAGACAGCTGAGCGCAAACAAGTCGGTCAGGAGCCGGCAGAGCAGTACGTGCCGACCTGGCAGCGAGACAGTGTCGATCGATCGCTGCGCAATGCGATCGAACGCGCGCGCAAGCGCAGCGATCGGTTCGTTGAGGCTGCCATTGAACTGCTGTCCGAACGTGACGAGAGTGACTTCTCCATCCAGGACGTAGTGGACCGCTCCAGTCAGTCGCAGCGCACGTTCTATACGTTCTTCGACAGCAAAGACAGCCTGCTGCTCGCCGTGTACGAGACGATTCTGCGTAAGACTGCGATGCCGATGTTGCAGGAGCGTTGCGAGGGCATCGACGATCCGGTGCTGCGGCTTCGGGCTCTGCTGGACGCATTGTCCGAGATCACCGAGATGCCGGCGCGGTTGGCACGGGGATTGAGTGTTCTTCACCTGCGGCTCGCCGAGACGCGGCCAAACGACCTCGCCAGCGCATTGGAGCCCTTGCACGCCTTCATCGTCGAACTGCTGACTGGGGTCGCCAAAGCGGGCCGGTTACGGGAGGACCTCGGGCTGCACACGCAAGCTGCGTTGCTTCAGGAATTGCTGCTTGCCTCGACGCACTCCCGGGTGTTGACGGGCGACAGCCAGACCACCGTCGATGATTTGTGGGCATTTTGTTCGGCCGCGATATTGCGTCGCGAGGACTGACCGCCGGCGCCTCGTCGCACGACCTAGTTCAGGTCACGGCTCCTGCGATCTTGAGGCTGATTAGCTCGTCGTCCGATTTTCCGAGTCCGCGCAGGATTTCATCGGTGTGTTCGGCGAACTGCGGTGCCCGGGTAAGACTGGCTGGCGTCTCGTCGAATTGCACAGGATTGGCGACCAGTTCGCGTCGCGCGCCCTCGAGGTCGACGACTTCGGCGATCATTCCGTTGGCCCGCAGTGCGGGATCTTGCCCCACCTCCCAGGGATCCTGCGCGACGCCCCATTGCCCCTCCATGTCGGCGAACTGTGCCGTCCACTCCGACAGCGTCCGGCCGGCAATCTCGTTCTGAAGAATCTCGGCCGCCTCCGCCGCGTTGCCCATGAGCGCATCGACGGTCGCGAATCGCCGGTCGGTGATCAGATCCTCGCGACCAATGCGCCGGCAGAATTCAGGCCAGTAGCGTCCCGGTTGCAGCATCGCCAGCACGATCCAGCGATTGTCGGCGGTCTGGTAGTCGCCCACCAGTGGATTGGTGCGTGCCGAGTTGCTGCTGGACAGGCGCGGCGGCCCACCCGTCAGCAGTGCGAAGCCGACCGATAGGGCGTTCGCCCAGGCGCCCACGCCGAGCAGGGAGACGTCGACCACCGACGTTTGGCCGGTCCGCTCGCGCGCCAAAAGCGCTGCGGCGATGCCTCCGGCGATGGTCATCCCGCCGAGCGAGTCACCGTACGCGCCGGCGGGCATCTTGCACAGGCCATCGAACTCCGTCGGGGTGGTTCCGAGCGCGGAGCCGCCCCGGGCCCAGAAGGCGGTGCTGTCATAACCGCCTTTCTCGCTGTCGGGACCGCTGCTGCCGAAGCCCGAACCGCGCACATAGATGATGTCGCCGTTGACCTTGCGTACGTCGTCGAGATCGATGCCGAGTCTTCGGCGCGCCCTGGGCAAGAAATTTGTCAGGAATACATCGCTGGTTCGGATCAGCTCGTGCAGGACGCCCAACGCTTCTGGCCGCTCAAGCGCCAAGCCGATGCTGCGCTTCCCGCGGTTGGGGTGCTCCATCAGGGGTGCGAAGGAGCCGCTGCCGACCGGCATGCCCATCACTTGGCTGAGGCCGCGTTGGGCGTCGCCCGTCTCTGCGTGCTCGACTTTGATAACGTCGGCGCCCCAATCCGCCAAGACCGCGCCGGCGGACGGGACAAACGTGAATTGGGCAACCTCCAGGACCCGCACGCCCGCCATGGGTCGGATCACAACGGCCTCCTGCCTGAGTCGTTTGGGGTGAAGTGATCTCACTCAGCTGCTGGCCGGCCGGACATGGATCACATCTGTCATCAGTTCGCGCGGGCGGCCCACAACGTCGTAGAGGACGTCGGCCACCATCGGCGGAGTGAGCAGTTTGGTTCCGCTCATCCGCGTCAGGTAGCCATCGGCTTCCCAGATCGGCCAGGCCCGCTCCAGATCGCCGGGTCCGAAGTTCTCATGGATTCCGGTATCGGCGACGGCGCCCAGGACAAGCAGGGTCACCCGGATCGAGTCGCGGCGCAGTTCCTTGTTCATCGCCTTGGTGAAACCGCTGAGGCCGTGCTTGGTGGCGGCGTAGAGAGTCATCATCGGCATGTCGTCGAGCGTGATCTCGGAGGAGATGTTGATGATGTCGCCGCCCCCGGCCGCACGCAGCAGCGGGATGGCCGCGCGGGTGGTGTAGATCGCGGCGACCAGGTTGGTGTTCACGGTCACGGCGATGTCCTCGTCGCTGGCTTCCTCGATCAGCCGGATCCGGCTGGCGCCGGCCGAGTTGACGAGCACGTCCACACGACCGAACTGGGTCGCCACCTGCTCGAATGCGGCGCACACGTCGGCGCTGCCCGTCACGTCGGTGACGATCGGGACGGCGTTGGCGCCGATGGTTTCGGCAACCTCGTCAAGCAGCAGCTTGCGACGTGCCAGCAGCACCACCGTAGCGCCGTCCCGCGCAAACCGTTGGGCCGTCGCTCTGCCGACGCCCATCGAGGCACCGGAGACCACCACGACCTTGCCCTCCAAGCTGTAGGACATCTTGGCCTCGATTCCTTTTGTCGAGTACAGCGCCGAGTGAAAGTCTGGGCTGCCGTTGAAGTGCATCCTACGTTGCGCAAAACGCACATGCCGTTCTACCATGGCGCGCACGTAGTAGTCATCAACTTCGCCCGAGACCTCGTGCCGGCGACCGGCTGGGAAGGAGCGCGACTCGTGGCCACGCCCGTCACAGGTAAAGAAGCCAAGGACTGGGCCTCGCAACATTTGTGGGGCAACTGCAGCTCGCTGTACACGCCGTTCGGCGGTGCCGACGGCGATGACATCGACTATGACGCACTCCGTGCGTTGGTGCGGCACTGCCTGGTGGACCTCGACCAGGACGGGATCTGGCTCACTGGTGGGATCGGCGAGTTTTGGTCGCTGACCACCGAGGAGCTCAAGTCGGTCGTCGCCGTCGCCACCGCGGAGGCTCGCAAGGTCAAGCCGGGCGCGCTGGTGCAGGTGATGTCGAGCACCGACACCGCCAAGCAATGCGTCGAACTCACCTTGCACGCCCAGGACCTCGGGGTCGACATCTGCTACATCCTGACCCCGTACTTCGAGTGCTCCGGCAAGCCCGGCGTACTGCAGTACCTGCGGTATGTCGCCGACCGCACCGACATGCCGCTGGGATTCTTCAATTCCCACTCCACCGGGCTGGTGCTGACCCCGAGCGAATGTGTCGAGCTGTACCGTGAGATCCCGGCGCTGTGCGGGCTGAAGAACGGGTTGCTCGACGCGCAGCACAGCCTGGCCGTACACCAGTTCGCGCCCGAAATGGTGCTGTGGGAGGCTGACGACGAGGCCGGCATCCGGCTCGGCATACCGCATCCGGGCGCGCTGGGTTCCGCGTTATACCTCTACGAAAAGCCGGGACTGCCGTTGTTCTCCCAGTGGCGTGCCCTTCTGGTGGCCGGCGACTTCGAACGCGCCGAAAAGTTCGCCGCCGAAACGGGTTTGGCGGATATGAAGGCCGCGAGCCGGCGCTATCAGGCCCACCCGGCGAGACCGGGCACCTTCACGCACTGGGGCTCAGGGTTCAAATTCGGTGCCTCATTGCTGGGCCTTCCGGTTGGTGACTACCCGCATTCGCGGCCACCACAGACGGCCTTTCCCGACGAGCTCAAGGGGCCGATTCAGGAGGCGTATGCCGCATCCGGATTCATCACGTCGTGAGAACGGAGCACTGCGGTCCGCTTCACCGCTTCCTGGCGCGCGCGTTGGTTTTGGATTCGGTTCTCGGCTCTGCCGCCGGACTGCGCGTTGCCATCGGCCGATACCTCCTCGGCGCCAAGATGATCCCGCGGTTGGTGGAGCTGTGATCGCCGGACCGCCGGTCCAGGTCGACCGCGACGGATCCGTCGCCGTCGTGACGTTGTCGCGTCCAGGCAAGGCAAACGCGATGGACAGCGAGATCACCGAGGCGCTCCTGGCTGCGCTGGGCTCGCTGTCGGCATGCGGTGATGTCGGCGCCATGGTGCTCACCGGGCAGGGCGCGGCGTTCAGTGCCGGCGGCGACGTGGCGACGATCAAGGAAATGGGACAGGACCGCATGTGTCGCGACGCGATCCTTGGCGCGCACCAGAGGTTGTTCCACACCATGACGCGGCTACCGTTCGCGTCGGTGGCCGCAGTCAACGGCGCGGCGGTGGGCGCCGGCGTAACTGCTGCCTTGCTGTGCGACCTCGTCGTCATGGCCGACACCGCGTTCTTGTCCGATCCGCGGGTATCGCTGGGCCTGCTCGACGGCGCAGGTGGAATTGTGTTGTGGCCCTTGCTCACCAGCCTGTCGGCGGCCAAAGAGTATCTCCTGCTAGGCGAGCGGTTGGGTGGCGACGAAGCTCACCGGCTGGGTCTGGTGAACCGCGTAGTGCCGCAGCGGACCGTGCACGCCGAAGCGGTTCGGCTCGCCCACCGGCTTGCCGCGCTTCCCCGGCAGGCCTCCGCTCAGATGCGACGGCTGCTTAACGCGCACATGGACCCAATGGCGAGCCTGCTCGAGGACGCCGCCCGCGCGGAGTATGCGTGTTTCGACACCGACGAGCACCGCCTCCTGCTGCAGCAGCTGTCCGAGCGGCTCGCCGCCAACGCGGGGAAACAGTAGTGAGCGGCGGAAGGCGTTCGGCGCTGGTCACCGGTGGCACCCGCGGGATCGGCCGGGCCGTGACCCAGAAGTTGGCCGTGTCCGGGATCGACGTGGCCGCCGCGTTCGTCAACGATTGCGGCGCAGCTCAAGATGTTGCCGACGGCTGCCAGGACACGCACACAATCATTACCGTGCACCGGGCCGACGTGGGGGACCAGGATTCCTGCCGGCGCCTAATCGGCGAGGTGCTGGAGGCACACGGCCGGCTCGACTACCTGGTCAATAACGCCGGGACGGTCGTCGAGCAACGCTACGGTGACATCTCGGCGCAGGACTGGCAGCGCCACCTGGCGGTCAACCTGTCGGCGGCGTTCTTCCTGACCCAGGCGGCCATAACTGCGATGGTCGAGCGCCGGTTTGGTCGAATCGTCAACATCGGATCGGTCTCTGCTGTGATGGGCAGCCCGGTCCAGATCCCTTATGCCGCAGCCAAATCCGGACTCATCGGCTTGACGCGGTCCATCGCGCGCGCCGTCGCCCGGAAGGGGATCACAGTGAACTGTGTGATTCCGGGAAGCTTCGACACCGAGCTGTCGGAGTCGCTGGCCTTCACCGACCGCGACACGGTGACGTCGATGATCCCACTCGGGCGGTGGGGCCGGCCTGAGGAGCTCGCGCATGCGGTCGCGTTCCTGCTTGACGACCTGTCGTCCTACATCACCGGCGCAGTGCTCACTGTGGACGGCGGAATGAGCATGGGCGGATGACCCAACTGACGGCCAGCAGCATCGCGGCTCCCGGCATTCCGGCGGATCGGCGCGAGGAATACCGGCGGCTCGGCTACGTCAGCGACCTCACCATCAACGCTGCGATCACCCGGGCCGCGCGGCAATGGGGTGCGCTCCCCGCCGTCCGCGAGGCGGCACAGCAGCTGACCTACCAAGAGCTGCTCGAGCATGTGGAACGTGCGGCGGCGTGGTTGAGCGGTGCGGGCGTTGGCCCCGGCGCCGTGGTGTGCTGGCAAACCCCTAACTGGTGGGAGGCGCAGGTGCTGGCCCTGGCCGTGTGGCATGTCGGCGCGGTGAGCAGCCCAATCGCGCCGTTTTACCGCGAGCATGAACTGCGCCAGTTCATTGACCAGGTCCACCCGACTGCCGTGATCGCGGCCGAGTCGTTTCGCGGCTTCGGCCACGCCGAAGCATTCGACGACCTGCTCGCCGACTACGGGCTGCGCGACATTCCCAAAGTTGTGCTGCGCGGGTTGCGGTCCGGGTGGACACCATTCGTCGACGTCGTCTCGCATGGGCGCCGGCAGGGGTATGCGGTGCTATCTCCCGATGAGCCTTGTTTAGTGCTCTTCACATCCGGAACGACATCGAAGGCCAAAGCCGCCGTGCATTCTTCGCGCACATTGCTCGCGGAAACTCGGCAACTCGCCGACGCCTGGGGCCTGTCGTGGGAGGACGTGGCGTATATGGCGGCGCCGCTGCAGCACATCACTGGAGTGCTGAATGCCATGACCATCCCGCTGCTGGTGGGCGCCTGCGCAGTCCTCGCCGACCACTGGGATGCCGACCAGGCCGTCGTCGACATGACGCGCCAGCGGGTGACCTACTCGGCCGGCGCGACAGTGTTCTTGCAGGAACTCACCCAAGCTGCCCGTGACGCGCGAGTTCGTTTGCCGCTGAGGATGTTCGCCTGCGGTGGGGCATCCGTGCCACGTGCGGTCATGGAGCGCAGCGAGGAGCAAGGCATTCCCGCGGCCCGGGTCTATGGCATGACCGAGCTGCCGACAGTGACCGTGATGAATCGGGCATTCCCGTTTGACCTGCGCGCGGAGACCGACGGCGCGGTGGCGCCGGGCGTCGAGGTGCGAGTTGTCGAGGGCGAATCCCGGCCGCTGCCAACCGGTATGGAAGGCGAACTGCTGGTGCGGGGGCCCGAACGTATGCTCGGCTACCTGGACCCCGAGGACAATCGTGCGGCACTAAACGAGGCAGGGTGGTTTCACACTGGCGACGTCGGGGTCCTCGATGAAGCGGGTTTCGTCACCATCACCGGACGGCTGAAGGACGTCATCAACCGCGGCGGCGAGAAGTTCTCCGCCCGCGACATCGAAGACCTACTCGTCGCGCATCCCGCGGTGCGGCAGGCCGCCATCGTCGCGGGGCCCGATGCGCGCTTTGGCGAGGTCCCGGTCGCCTTCGTGGTGCTCGACGGCCACGCCCATCCCTCGACCGGCGAACTGGTCGCACATCTGCTCACCGCTGGCTTGGCCCGCCAAAAGACCCCGACCGCATGGCATTTCGTGGACAGGCTGCCAATGACCCCGTCCGGCAAGGTCAAGAAGTTCGAGCTACTTGCAAACGTGGACGCAGAAATCAGACGATGAATCTCAAGCAGTTTCGCGCCGTCCTCGACATTGAATCCGATGCCGGTGGCCGCGCGGTGCTTCGGGCAGCCGAGTCTGCCGGACAGCGCATCTTTGGCGGCCAGATCCTCGCCCAACTCATCTCCGCCGCCGAAGCCGGTGCCACGGTGAAGTCGCTGCAGGTCGCGTTCCCGCGCAGCGGGCGGCCGCATGACCCGTTGTATTTGGATCTGGAGAAAACCCACGACGGCCGCTCGCTGGGAATGCGCCGCGCCGTCGCGTACCAGGACCAGCTTCTTGGGGGCCGCCGCATCGTTGCCGCCGGGTCACTCCTTCTCGACCGCGCCGACGGCGAGTACGACTATCAGTTCGACGCCGCCGTGACGTCAGACCCGTTGACCGCCAAGCCGGTTGATTTCGCCGTCGTGCCCGGTGAGTCCCGCCTGATCAGCGACGTCGGACTCGACGACGTCAGCGCCACGTCCGCCGAGCTGTCGTTCTGGATGCGTTGCGCCGACTTCACCGACCCCGCGCTCGCCCGCCCGGTGCTGGCGTACGTGTCGGACTGGCCGGTGATCGGCACGTTGCTCAAGGCGGTACCCGGGCTGAGCCAGGACGACGCGCACGTTCGGCTGCAGACCGGTGTGGTCAGCCATTCGATCTGGTTTCACCAACCTTTCGATGTGTCGGGATGGCTGCGGGTTCAGGTGCGCGGCCAGCGGCTGGCCGGCGGACGTGGCTTCGGAACCGGCGCGGTGTACACCCAGACGGGATCCCTGGTCGCCTCATTCGCCCAGGAGAGCGTGATCAGAAGCTTCAGATAAAGGAGAAAGCAATGGCAGCAGAACATTTCGTTCGGTACGAGACGGACGGGTCGGTGGCGGTGATTACCTTGGATCGGCCGCAGGCCGCAAACGCGCAGACACCGGGCATTCTCAAGGACCTCGACGACGCCTGGCGGCGCGCGGACGAAGACGCAGATGTGCGGGTGATCGTGTTCGCCACGACCGGGAAGCATTTCTCGGCCGGCCACGACATGTCGGGCAGCGATCCATCTGCCAACGGCCGCAGCCTTCGTCCTAGACGTGCCGACGATGGAAAGCTGGTCGCGGAAGACTACTACGATTGGGAGACCCGGGGCTATCTGGAATACGCCAAGCGCTGGCGTGACATCCCCAAACCCACGATCGCGGCCGTGCAGGGTAAGTGCATCGCCGCGGGGCTGATGTTGTGCTGGCCGTGTGACCTCATAGTCGCAGCCGACAATGCTCAATTCTCCGACCCGGTCGCGCTGATGGGCATCATGGGCGTCGAATACCATGCTCACACTTGGGAACTCGGCCCTCGCAAGGCGAAGGAGATGCTATTCACTCAGGATTCGGTGAGCGCCGATGAGGCATTGCGGACCGGGATGGTAAACCATGTGGTGCCGCTGGAAGAGCTTCGCGAATTCACCTTGCAGCTCGCGCAACGGATCGCACGGACCGACCCATGGGCGTTGCGCCTGGCCAAGCGGGCGGTCAATCACACACTCGACACGATGGGTTTCTCCAACACCATCGAGTCGTGTTTCGACATGCACCACCTCGGCCACGCGCGCGCGCTCGCGGCCACCGCGGGCAGGACCGTCGTGATGGCGGACTTGGACCGGATGAAGGCCGCCGGCCGCACTGATTCATGAGCCCCACAGCTTCGGGTAGCGGCCTTGCTCCGCAGCACTGGGAAGCAGACAAGAAACGGGACACCGTGGGCTGCGGAAATGCGGGGCAGTCGACTTACCCCAAGCCGGTCTCATTTCTCTAGTAACGAGACGGCGACGTTTCGGTGGCGTTCGGTTCAGTGCCAGCCACACCCGGCGGGCACCGTACTGGGCGGCCGGTCAAAGCCCCTCACGTCAGCCCAGTCCGCCGCCTGCTCCGTCAACGACCCGTGTGCTTTCGCTGGCCGCCTGTCGACACGAAGCAAGCGCACAGATGTCCAAATGGCAACGTACTGATGCCATTGGTGCTAGCGTGGTGGCTATGGACAGTTCGACGCGGCGAACGAGGGGCCTGCAGTGCGGTCCCCGAAGCCACCAGGTGGTCGAGAAGGTGCGCAACGCCACCCTGGCCGAACTGGCACGAGTGGGGTTTCCGGGGCTGACCATCGAGGGAGTCGCCAAGGCCGCCAACGTCAATCGCACGACGATCTATCGGCGCTGGCCGTCGAAGAGCGCACTGCTCTTGGCCGTCATCGAGCCGCTGCTTGAGCGTTTCGACCACGATCCCGATACCGGTTCGCTGGGCGGCGATCTGCTGGCCCTGATGCTGATGATGGGGGAGACCGCGGCCTTGCCCGAGGGGCAGGCGGTCCACCGCGCGGTCGGGTCGATTTCGGACGAACTCAAGGAGCTCGTCGATACCGCTAATGACCGGGCGCTCGGCGCATTTCATCGCGCATTTGATCGCGCACGCGCCCGAGGCGAGGTGGGACCAACCGACGACCCCGAAGTGATCACGCACCTGGCCTTCTTCGGCATCGTGCTCTGGGGGGAGACCCGAGAGCGCGCGCCCACCGTGGAGGAGTGCTGCCGGATATTGCGAGTCGTGCTCGGATCGCTGGCAGGCAGTCCCTCGCCGCCACCTGCGCGCTCAGACAAGTGAAATCAGTTGCCGTCAGCACACAGGATTGGGAACCGCGCCGGTGGCGACTATGAACTTCTTTGAAAATCGTGACGTCGATCAATCTTTTCGGTTGCCGGTTTGTGGGGCTGGCTTCGCGCACTAGGCGGCGTCTTCGTCGGCCGTCCAGAGCTGGTCGATCGCGGCAAGCGCCTTGTTGAGGCTTTCGGCGGCAAGCGGTTTGAGATGGGCCATCCTCGGGTCGACATCGGCCGTCGTGAGTTCGGCGGTGATGAACCGCGGCACAAGCCCGGTCACCGACAGGGCGTGCGGCAGCCAGGTCTGGGCATGATCCCAGCCTTCGCGCGGTGTGCCCGGACCGTAACCGCCGCCGCGGCTGGCAAGCACTATGAAGTCGGTGTCGCCGAGCAGGCCTGCATGGGCCTCGGCGTCGATGGACAGCCCCAGGGCGATGATGTGGTCGACCCAGGCCTTGACCGTACTGGGCGGACCGAAGTTGTACAGCGGCAGGCCGAGCAGCACCGTGTCGGCCTGCTTGATCTCGTCGATCAATTCGACGCTGAGCGCGAACGACGCGTCTTCTGCCGTTGTGCGCTGCTGCGCGGTCACCATTCGGGCCAGTCCCGTTGCGGCGTCCAGGTGCGGTATCGGGCTGGTGCCGAGATCGCGGTAGGTCACCGTTCCGCCAGGATGGGCGGCCCGCCACCGATCGGCGGCCCGGGCGGTCAGTCGACGGCTCACCGACTGGTCGGCTCGGACCGAGGAATCGATGTGCAGCAGGTGTGACATGTCTAAACCCTCCATAGATCGCTTGGTCGATCGTCCAACTTGAAGCTAGCGGAGAAATTCACAAATGGCAACATTACGTTGCCATTTGTGCTAGCGTGGTGGCTATGGACAGTTCGACGCGCCAAACGAGGAGCGTGCACACATGATGCTTGACCTAACGCCGGATCAGTTGCTGTCGACCACCCGCACAGTGCGCAAACGCCTCGATTTGTCGCGCCCTGTCGAGCGGGAACTGTTGGAGCAGTGCTTCGACCTCGCCTTCCAAGCACCGACCGGTGGCAACCAGCAGGGCTGGCACTTTGTCGTCGTCACCGACGCCGACCACAAGAAGGCTCTTGCCGAGCTGTACCGGAAATCCCAAAGCGAGACCGAGCCGCCGTCGGCCCCTCCCGGACAGGAGGCCGTGATGAAGTCCGCCGCCTACCTGGCTGAGCACCTCCAGGAGGTGCCGGTCCTGGTCATCCCG
>DASZKQ010000015.1:0-8102 GCA_035552835.1 Mycobacterium sp.
CGTCGACGCGTTCGAGGTCCCCGGCGGCCGCGACGAGATCTGGCGGTTCACCCCGCTGCGCCGGCTACGTGGCCTGCACGACGGCTCGGCGCACGCGACCGGGAGCGCACAGATCACCGTCAGCGAACGGCCCGGGGTGCGCGTCGAAACCGTGCGGCGCGGCGACCAGCGGCTTGGTGACGGCGGTGTGCCCACCGACCGTGTTGCTGCGCAGGCGTTTTCGGCGTTCAACTCCGCGACGCTGGTCACCGTCGCGCGCGACACCCAGGTCGCCGAACCGGTGGACGTCGTCATCGACGGCCCGGGGGAGGGTGCGGTGGCCTACGGGCACCTGCAGATCCGGGTGGAGGAGCTCGCCGAGGCCGTTGTGGTGATCGATCACCGCGGGAGCGGGACCTACGCCGACAATGTCGAATTCGTCGTCGACGATGCCGCCCGGCTCACGGTGGTGTGGATCGCCGACTGGGCCGACGACACCGTGCACGTCAGCGCGCACCACGCCCGGCTGGGCAAGGACGCGGTGCTGCGCCATGTCGCCGTCACGCTCGGCGGCGAGCTGGTGCGGATGTCGGCCACGGTGCGGTTCGCCGCGCCCGGCGGCGACGCCGAGCTGCTCGGCTTGTACTTCGCCGACGACGGACAGCACCTCGAGTCGCGGCTGTTGGTCGACCACGCTCACACCAACTGCAAGTCGAATGCGTTGTACAAGGGTGCGCTACAAGGGGATCCGGACTCGAACCGGCCCGACGCGCACACCGTGTGGGTGGGTGACGTGCTGATCCGGGCCGAGGCTACCGGCACCGACACCTTCGAGACCAACCGCAACCTGGTGCTCACTGACGGCGCGCGCGCCGATTCGATACCCAACCTGGAGATCGAGACCGGCGAGATCGTCGGCGCCGGACACGCCAGCGCCACCGGACGATTCGACGACGAGCAACTGTTCTATCTGCGTTCCCGCGGTATCCCCGAAGAGCAGGCCCGCCGACTGGTGGTGCGTGGTTTCTTCAACGAGATCATCGCCAAGATTGCGGTGCCCGAGATACGGGAGCGCCTGACCACCGCCATCGAACACGAACTGGCCATCACGGAATCGAAAGCGACCGCCTAATGACCACCTTGGAAATCAAAGACTTACACGTCAGCGTCGAGAACCAGACGGACGGCGTCGAGATCGCCATTCTCAACGGCGTCAACTTGACCGTGAGCTCCGGCGAGACGCATGCGGTAATGGGGCCCAACGGATCCGGCAAATCCACCCTGTCCTACGCCATCGCCGGGCATCCGAAGTACCGCGTGACGTCCGGCTCGATCACGCTCGACGGCCAGAACGTGTTGGACATGAGCGTCGACGAGCGTGCTCGCGCCGGCCTGTTTTTGGCCATGCAGTATCCCGTTGAGGTGCCAGGCGTGTCGATGTCGAACTTCCTGCGCTCGGCCGCAACCGCCGTCCGGGGTGAGGCGCCCAAGCTGCGACACTGGGTCAAAGAGGTCAAGGCCGCGTTGGAGGAGCTGGACATCGACCAGGCCTTCGGCGAACGCAGTGTCAACGAAGGCTTTTCCGGCGGTGAGAAGAAGCGCCACGAGATCCTGCAGCTGGGGTTGTTGAAGCCGAAGATCGCGATCCTCGACGAGACGGACTCTGGCCTGGATGTCGACGCGTTGCGGGTGGTCAGCGAAGGCGTCAACCGCTACGCCGAATCCGAGCACGGTGGCATTCTGCTCATCACGCACTACACCCGTATCCTGCGCTATATCCACCCGGAATTCGTGCATGTGTTCGTCGGTGGCCGGATCATCGAGTCCGGTGGCCCGGAGCTGGCCGACGAACTCGAAGAGAACGGCTACGAGCGCTTTTCCCAAGCGGCGGCCACGGGAGCTTGACCATGGGCAGTTCCGTCACGCCACTGGACGTCGCCGCGATCCGCGCCGACTTCCCGATCCTCAAGCGCGTGATGCGGGGCGGAAATCAGTTGGCGTACCTGGACTCCGGTGCGACCTCGCAGCGGCCGCTGCAAGTCCTCGACCTCGAACGCGAATTCCTGCTGACCTCCAACGGCGGGGTGCACCGCGGAGCGCACCAGCTGATGGAGGAGGCCACGGATGCCTACGAGCAGGGCCGCACGGACATCGCAAGCTTTGTCGGCGCGCACGCCGACGAGCTGGTGTTCACCAAGAACGCGACCGAGGCGCTCAATCTGGTGTCCTACGTGCTCGGCGACAACCGCTTCGAGCACGCCGTCGGCGAGGGTGACGTCATCGTCACCACGGAGCTCGAGCACCACGCCAACCTCGTCCCGTGGCAGGAACTGGCCCGGCGCACCGGCGCGACCCTGCGCTGGTATGGCGTCACCGACCAGGGGCGCATCGACCTTGATTCGTTGCAACTCGACGAGCGTGTCAAAGTCGTTGCCTTCAGCCATCATTCGAACGTCACCGGAGCGCTGGCGCCGGTCGCCGAGCTGTTAGGCCGAGCGCGCGAAGTGGGTGCGCTGACCGTGCTGGACGCCTGCCAGTCGGTGCCGCACGAGCCAGTGGATTTCCATGCGCTCGACGTCGACTTCGCCGCATTCTCAGGGCATAAGATGCTGGGCCCCAACGGGATCGGCGTGTTGTACGGGCGCCGCGAGCTCCTCGGCGCGATGCCGCCGTTTCTCACCGGCGGATCGATGATCGAGAACGTCGCGATGGAAACGTCCACCTACGCGCCTCCGCCGCAGCGGTTTGAGGCCGGCACCCCGATGACCTCTCAGGTGGTCGGACTGGCTGCGGCCGCACGCTATCTCGGCGCTATCGGCATGGACGCCGTAAGAAATCACGAACGTCAGTTGACCGCCGCCGCGATCGATGGGCTGTCCGGCATCGACGGCGTGCGGATCATCGGACCGACATCGATGGAGAACCGCGGCTCACCGGTGTCCTTCATCGTCGACGGCGTGCATGCCCACGACGTCGGTCAGGTCCTCGACGACGACGGGGTCGCCGTGCGGGTGGGCCACCACTGCGCATTGCCGCTGCACCGCCGGTTCGGCCTGGCCGCCACCGCGCGCGCATCGTTCGCGGTCTACAACACGCATGAGGAGGTCGACCGGCTGGTGGCCGGCGTGCGGCATGCCCTCGACTTCTTCGGCGGGGCGTGAGCTCAGTGCGCCTCGAGCAGATCTACCAGGACGTGATCCTCGATCACTACAAGCATCCGCAGCACCGGGGGCTGCGGGAGCCGTTTGGCGCGCAGGTCTACCACGTCAACCCGATCTGCGGCGACGAGGTCACCCTGCGGGTGACGCTGTCCGACGACGGCGAGCACATCGCCGACGTCTCCTACGACGGGCAGGGCTGTTCAATCAGCCAGGCGGCCACCTCGGTGCTGACCGAGCAGGTGATCGGCCAAAGCGTGGGACGGGCGATCAAGACTGTCACGGCGTTTACCGAAATGGTGTCCTCGCGGGGCGCCGTGGAAGGTGACGAGGACGTCCTGGGCGACGGCGTCGCTTTTGCCGGCGTCGCCAAGTACCCCGCCCGGGTGAAATGCGCGCTGCTCGGCTGGATGGCATTTAAAAGCGCACTGGCGCAGGCCACGGAAGACTTCGAGGAGGTCAAGGATGAGCGAAGCCGCCGCACCGGATAACGAATTGCTCGCCGACGTCGAGGAAGCGATGCACGACGTCGTCGACCCCGAACTGGGCATCAACGTCGTCGACCTGGGACTGGTCTACGGGCTGAATCTGGAAGAGGGCGACGAGGGTACCGTCGCGTTGATCGACATGACGCTGACGTCACCGGCCTGCCCGCTGACCGATGTCATCGAAGACCAGTCGCGTGCGGCACTGATCGGCGCCGGCCTGGTCGACGAGCTGCGGATCAACTGGGTGTGGAATCCGCCGTGGGGTCCGGACAAAATCACCGACGACGGCCGCGACCAACTCCGCGCACTGGGTTTCACCGTGTGAGCTGGGAAATCGGCGACGATCTGTCCCGTGAAGTCCGGTCGTGGCGGTCTAAAAGTCGCGCGAGCCGGAACTTGCCCTCAGAATTGAGGTACCGGATAGAAAGGGTTCGCCTCATGACGAGGAAGCTGATGATCGTCGCGGCCTGCGCGGTGGCCGCGTTGCTGGGCAGCGGTGTTGCCCAGGCAGACCCCGACCCGTCACCTGCACCCGACCCGGCAGCTGCACCTGACCCGGCAGCTGCACCTGACCCGAACGGGCCGAAGTGCAACGTCATGGGTGGCGATGACGGTACGAAGTGGGAATTCGCGCCCTGCGGCTGGGCGTATGGGGAGCAGCGAGGCTGGTACCAAGTTCCGTCGTGACACGACCGCCGGGGGGCGCCGTCTAGTCGCGCACTCTCGATTTCACCGGCGAAAATTACTCCGCGCCGGCGACCTGACCGGCTCTGTGGGGTTGCGGTCGGACCAGGCCTGGTTACCATCATGGTTGTGAGCGACGCCATGCCCCGCGGGGTCAAGCAGAAGAGCACCGGCGCGGAGCCGCATGTGGTCGTGATGTTCGGTGCCACAGGCGATTTAGCGCGCCGGAAGCTGCTGCCCGGGCTTTTCCATCTGTCCTGTTCCAACCTGGCTCCCGAGATCCGCATCATCGGCACGTCGCTCGATGAGTTCGACAATGAGACCTTCCGCAAGCTGGTGTCGAAGGCCTGCCACGAGTTCTCCAGCCACGACATTTCCGATGACGTTTTGGATCAGTTCACCGCCAATTTGGTTTTCGTACCTCTGCCCGAGGGGCCGGAAGCACTGGCCCGCGCCGTGGCCGAGCAGATCGATGCCCTGGGCGGTGATGCCCGTTTGCTGCACTACCTCAGTGTCCCGCCTGCAGCGGTGATGCCGGTCATGGAGACGTTGCACAAAGCAGACTTGGTGCAGAACTCTCGGGTCGTCATGGAAAAGCCGTTCGGTGTCGATCTGGCCAGCGCGCGCGAACTGAACGCGGCGATTCACGAGATCTTCGAAGAAGAACAGATCTTCCGGATCGATCACTTCCTGGGTAAGGAGGCCGCGCAGAACATCCTCGCATTCCGGTTCGCGAACGGGTTGTTCGAGCCGATTTGGAATCGAAACTTCATCGACCACATCCAGATCGACGTGCCCGAGCGGCTCACCTGTGAGAACCGCGCTGGGTTCTATGAATCCGTAGGGGCGTTCAAGGACATGGTGGTCACCCACTTGTTCCAGATTCTGGCGTTCGTAGCGATGGAGCCACCCACTGCGCTTGCTTCAGAGGCGATCAGTGACGAGAAGAACAAGGTATTCCGCTCGATGCGCCCGCTTGATCCAACCGAGGTGGTGCGCGGGCAATACCGGGGTTACCGCGACGAGCCTGGAGTGTCTGCGGAATCGGATACCGAAACGTTCGTTGCACTCAAAGCCGAGATCGATAACTGGCGGTGGGCGGGTGTTCCGTTCTTTCTGCGCACCGGCAAGGGCCTCGCTGAGGGACAGCGCATCATTTCGATCGCATTCCACGAGCCGCCGCGCAGCATGTTTCCGCCCGGATCCGGTGTGGGACAAAAGGGTCCGGACCATTTGACCTTCGATCTTGCCGATGTGTCCAAGATGTCGCTGTCGTTTTACGGCAAGCGGCCCGGACCGGGAATGAAGCTGGACAAGCTCAGCCTGCAGTTCACCATGGAAGAGACCGGCCATGCCGGCGATGTGCTCGAGGCCTACGAGCGTCTGATTCTTGACGCGATGCGCGGTGATCGCACGCTGTACAACACGGCAGAGGGTATCGAGCGGCTCTGGGAGGTCTCGGCACCGTTGCTCGAGGATCCGCCGCCGGTGCGCAGCTACGACCTGGATTCGTGGGGTCCCAACGCCGTCCATCCGTTGATTGCGCCGCGAGCGTGGCGGCTGCCGTTCGAGCGTGGCTGGCGCGGCAACAAATAACTAGTGCGGGTGGTGCCGCCCACCCGGTTGCGGGCAGTTGCCGTTGTCCGCCTGTTGAACACTGATGGTCATCGCCTGCAGCACCATGATGGTGTTACCCGCGACGGAGGCAACGGTGCCGGCTGTCCCCGTGCGGTGTTTGGGTTCCGGGCACTTGCCGTCGGCGGCCGGGCTGACTCGCACGGATTTCGCGGTGATCGTCCCGCCGGTGTCCGCGCTTTCCCGGGTGGGACGCACAGCAACGCAGCTGCCGGCGGTGACATCGGTCAGCTGAGCGGAAGTGAGCTCGGCGATCTTGGTCGACGGTGCGAAGTCGACGGTTGCGTTTCCGGTCTGCTGGGTGACCTGGATCGCGTCGCCTGACACCGAAGCGATCATGCCGTTGACCCAGCCTTTGCCGTTCACTGACGCTGACGGCGACGACGGCGTCACAGCGGAGCTGTTGGGACTCGCCGAAGTAGCGGGCTTCGTATTGTTCGACGCACCGCACGCGGCGACGGACAACGCGGTCGCGCCGGCGACCCCAATTAGCGCCAACCGGGTCGGTCGCGCGGACGGGAAAGTGGCAGGCATCCCAGACATCTAGGTCCTTTCGAATCGTCGGCCGCTGTGAGTAGGCCGGCCAAGCAACGATTCTCACCATTCGTGGCACAACTGAGTACCGGCTGGCGGCCGATGATGAGCCAGCTGTGTATTCGGGAAGCCCGCGCGAGTTGTGGCTAGAACGCCGCTTCGGGAAGCGCCATGATGTCGTCGTCGACAGCCTCGATGATGCCGCGCAGTGTGGTGAGATTCGGAAGCATGTTCTTGGCAAAGAATCGCGCGGTGGCGATCTTGCCCCGATAGAACGCTTCGTCGTTGGCCGGCGCGGTGGCCAGGGCAGCTTGCGCGAGGTCGGCTTGTGCCAGTAGCCGCCAGCCGATGAGCAAGTCGCCGACGGCGAGCAGGAATCGCACCGATACGAGGCCGACTTTGTATATCTCCGTTGGGTGTTCGGCGGCGGCCATCAGGTATCCGGTCAGGGTGGCGGTCATTGCCGTGACGTCATCGAGCGCGGTCTGCAGCAGACCGGCGTGTTGCCGTAGCGTCTCATCGCAGGTACCGATGGTGTGGCGGATCTGCGATGCCACGTGCTCGAGGGCTTCGCCGCGGTCGCGAATGATCTTGCGGAAGAAGAAATCCAGCGCCTGGATCGCGGTGGTGCCTTCGTAGAGGGAGTCGATTCTGGCGTCACGGATGTACTGCTCGATGGGGTAGTCGGTCAAAAAGCCCGACCCACCGAGCGTCTGCAGCGACTCGGTCAGGATTTCGTAAGCCCGTTCCGAGCTCACTCCCTTGACCACCGGGAGCAGCAGATCGTTGACGCGGTGCGCCGTCTCGGCTTCTGCACCTGAAACGTGTTGTGCGACAGCGTCATCCTGGTGCGCCGCGGCATACAGGTACAGTGCGCGCAACCCTTCGGCGTAGGCCTTCTGCGTGATCAGGCTGCGGCGCACGTCTGGGTGGTGCATGATCGTGACCCGCGGCGCGGTCTTGTCGGTCATCTGGGTCAGATCCGCGCCCTGCACCCGCAGTTTGGCGTATGCCAGCGCGTTGAGATATCCGGTCGACAGCGTGCCGGCGGCCTTGACGCCGACACTCATGCGTGCGTGCTCGATGACGGTGAACATCTGCGCGATCCCGCTATGCACGTCGCCGACCAGGTAGCCGACGGCGGGCAGTCCATGGGCGCCGAAGGTCAACTCGCATGTCGGCGACGCCTTCAGGCCCATCTTGTGTTCCAGACCGGTAGCGAAAACCCCGTTGCGGGAGCCGAGTTCGAAAGTCTGCGGGTCGAAGAGGTACTTGGGAACGTAGAACAGGCTCAGACCTTTGGTGCCCGCACCGGCGCCCTCGGGCCGGGCGAGCACGAGATGGAAGATGTTCTCGGCGGTGTCGCCCACGTCGCCACCGGAGATGAAACGCTTGACGCCCTCGATGTGCCAGCTGCCGTCCGGTTGCGCGATGGCCTTGGTTCGCCCCGCTCCGACGTCGGAGCCGGCGTCCGCCTCGGTCAACACCATGGTGGCCGCCCAACCTCGTTCCAGGGCCATCGCTGCCCACCGTTTCTGCTGTTCGGTGCCTTCGACGTAGAGCGCGTTGGCCATTGCCGGGCCCATGCTGTAAAAGAAGGCCGCGGCCGGATTGGCGCAGTGCA
>DASZKQ010000016.1:0-9295 GCA_035552835.1 Mycobacterium sp.
GCCAGGTAGCCCAGCCGCGCCACCTCTGATGGCCGGAATGCCGGGCCGCCCGGCCGACCCAGCATCACCGCGGTGTCGGGCGCACCCAACGGCGCGGCGATCAGCGTGGTGTCCAGCTCGCGCCACACCTGCGGCACCCAATCGTCGGTGGCGTCCAGGGCAGTGGCGTGCTCGATAGGCATCCACGGCACGGCGTCCAGTCGGGTTTCCGGCGCACCCGGGCTGCCCACCACAGGCTGAATACCGTCGTCGGAGCTGCGGAGCACCGCACACCAGCTCACCCGGAGCACCTGCGGGGCCTCGTCGACCAGCACCTTCAGCTTGGCCGCGGTGTCGCCGGCGGCGGCGACGTGATCGATCAGTTCCAGTTCCCGATGCGCTTCCAGCAGCCCGGTGTGCGGTCGCAAGCTATCCACCCGCACCCCGTTGAGCGCTTCGGCCGCCGTGATCAAGCTGT
Organism: Mycobacterium sp.; assembly: GCA_035552835.1. GTDB lineage: Bacteria > Actinomycetota > Actinomycetes > Mycobacteriales > Mycobacteriaceae > Mycobacterium. The sequence goes on from DASZKQ010000016.1 coordinate 458, forward strand.
CGGGCATGGCCCGCGGCGGCAGCTCGACCACCAGATCGTCGATCGCGTAGCCGGACCCGCGCTCCACCACATCCAGCGACAAGATGTCGGCTCCCACCGACCCCAGGGCCACGGCCAGCGAGCCGAGGCTACCCGGCCGGTCGGCAAGCTGAACGCGCAGCAGATAGGAAGACACGCGCACACTGTCGCACAGCGACGCGCCCGCGGCATTTCGGCGGCCGCGGCGGCGGCTAGAGTTTTCGGTCGTGTCCCAGATCTCCCGCGACGACGTGGCCCATCTGGCCCGGCTGGCCCGCCTGGCGTTGACCGATGCCGAGCTGGACAGCTACGCCGGCCAACTCGACGCCATCCTGACCCACGTCAGCCAGATCCAAGCCGTCGATGTCACTGGCGTCGAACCAACCGACAACCCGCTCAAAGACGTCAACGTCACCCGCCCGGACCAGACCGCACCGTGCCTGACGCAGCAGGAAGCGCTTGCCGAGGCGCCTAATGCCGTCGACGGGCGTTTCGCCGTTCCGCAAATCCTCGGGGAACCGCAGTGAGCGACATTATCCGGCTGGACGCCGCGACGCTGGCCGGCAAAATCACCGCCAAGGAGCTGTCGTCCACCGAGATCACCCAGGCGTTCCTGGACCAGATCGCGGCGACCGATGAGCGGTACGGCGCGTTCCTGCACGTGGCAGCAGATACGGCGCTGTCGGCCGCGGCGGCTGTCGACAAGGCGCTAGCCGCCGGCGAGCAGCCGCCGTCGCCGCTGGCCGGGGTGCCGTTGGCCCTCAAAGACGTGTTCACCAGCTTCGACATGCCCACCACCTGCGGGTCGAAGATCCTCGAGGGCTGGCGTTCCCCCTACGACGCCACGGTGACCGCGCGGCTGCGTGCGGCCGGTATCCCGATCCTGGGCAAAACCAACATGGACGAGTTCGCGATGGGCTCGTCGACGGAGAATTCCGCCTACGGCCCGACTCGCAACCCGTGGAACACCGACCGGGTGCCGGGTGGCTCCGGGGGCGGCAGTGCTGCCGCGCTCGCCGCGTTCCAGGCGCCGCTGGCCATCGGGACCGACACCGGCGGCTCGATCCGCCAGCCGGCCGCGCTGACGGCGACGGTTGGGGTCAAACCGACCTACGGCACGGTGTCCCGCTACGGCCTGGTGGCCTGCGCGTCGTCGCTGGATCAAGGCGGTCCGTGTGCGCGCACCGTCCTCGACACCGCACTGCTTCATCAGGTGATCGCCGGACATGACGCACGCGACTCCACCTCCGTCGACGCCGAAGTGCCAGACGTTGTCGGCGCCGCCAAGGCAGGAGCGGCAGGCGACCTGAGCGGTGTGCGCATCGGCGTGGTCCGGCAGTTGCGCGGCGAGGGTTATCAGCCCGGGGTGCTGGCATCGTTCAACGGTGCTGTCGAGCAGTTGACCGCGATCGGTGCCGATGTGTCCGAAGTCGACTGTCCCCATTTCGATCACGCGTTGGCCGCCTACTACCTGATTTTGCCGTCAGAGGTGTCGAGCAACCTGGCCCGCTTCGACGCGATGCGGTACGGAATGCGGGTCGGCGACGACGGCACGCACAGCGCCGAGGAGGTGATGGCGCTGACCCGCGCAGCGGGATTCGGGCCGGAGGTCAAGCGGCGCATCATGATCGGCACCTACGCGCTGTCGGCCGGCTACTACGACGCCTATTACAACCAGGCGCAGAAGGTGCGCACGTTGATCGCCCGCGATCTCGAGACGGCCTATGAATCCGTAGACGTGTTGGTGTCGCCCACCACGCCAACGACCGCGTTCCGGTTGGGCGAGAAGGTCGACGATCCGCTGGCGATGTATTTGTTCGACCTGTGCACGCTGCCGCTGAACCTGGCCGGCCACTGCGGGATGTCGGTGCCGTCGGGCTTGTCGCCGGACGACAACCTGCCGGTCGGGCTGCAGATTATGGCGCCGGCTCTCGCCGACGATCGGATCTACCGGGTGGCGGCGGCCTATGAGGCAGCCCGCGGACCCCTGCCGTCAGCCATCTGAGATCCGCCTGCGTGGCCGGGCAGGCCCGGCGAACACCGCGGTAGGAAACGCGGCAAGATGAGGGCATGCGGATCGGAATTCTTACCGGAGGTGGGGACTGTCCCGGGCTCAACGCCGTCATCCGGGCGGTGGTGCGCACCTGCGACGCACGCTACGGGTCATCGGTGGTCGGATTTCAGGACGGGTGGCGCGGGTTGCTGGAGAACCGGCGTGTGCAGCTGGCCAACGACGACCGCAATGACCGGCTGCTGGCCAAGGGCGGCACGATGCTGGGCACCGCCCGGGTACACCCCGACAAGCTGCGCGCCGGGCTGGAACAGATCATGCAGACCCTGGACGACAACGGCATCGACGTGCTCATCCCGATCGGGGGCGAGGGCACGCTGACCGCCGCGCATTGGCTCTCTGAGGAGAATGTGCCTGTCGTCGGTGTGCCGAAGACCATCGACAACGACATCGACTGCACGGACGTAACTTTCGGCCACGACACCGCGTTGATGGTCGCGACCGAGGCCATCGACCGGTTGCACAGCACCGCCGAGTCGCACCAGCGGGTGATGCTGGTGGAGGTGATGGGGCGGCACGCCGGCTGGATCGCGCTCAACTCCGGGCTGGCATCCGGTGCGCACATGACGCTTATCCCCGAACAGCCCTTCGACATCGACGAGGTCTGCCGATTGGTCAAGCGGCGGTTCCAGCGCGGCGACTCACACTTCATTTGCGTGGTCGCCGAAGGCGCCAAACCGGCCGTGGGCTCGATGACGCTGCGCGAGGGCGGGATGGACGAGTTCGGTCACGAGAGGTTCACCGGCGTGGCCGATCAGTTGGCCGCCGAGGTGGAGAAGCGCATCAACAAGGAGGTCCGGGTGACGGTCTTGGGCCACGTCCAGCGCGGCGGTACGCCGACCGCTTACGACCGGGTGCTGGCCACCCGTTTCGGGGTGAACGCTGCCGACGCCGCGCACGCCGGCGAATACGGACAGATGGTGTCGCTGCGTGGTCAGGACATCGGCCGGGTGCCGCTGGCAGAGGCGGTGCGTCAGCTCAAACTGGTACCGCAGAGTCGCTACGACGACGCCGCCGCCTTCTTCGGCTAACCCGACGAACGTCGCCCCAGGGTTCACGTTCAGACGCCTGGGGTTCACCCACAGGCCACTCAGGATTGGCCAGTTCAGCGCGCATCTCAGGTGTCCGGCCGTCTGTCCCGGTGCTACCGTCGGAAATATGGATCCCCGCGATTTTGATCGCGGTGTAATTCAGAAATCACCGCCCAGGGCGGTGCGGCAAAACCAGTCGCCGCACCACCGAGCTTCGACGGGCCAGCCGCCGCGGCCGTCCCGCCCCGATGGTCCGGGCTCTCAGCAGCCGCCATGGCCAGCTCAAGAGCCGATCGGGACAACCACGGTTCCGGCAGTGCAGGCAACGACGCCACCGGTTGCGTCGCAGCGCCCGGTGCGCAGAATCGCACTTGACAGCCTGGAACTCCCATCCACCGAAACGCCGCCTGAATTCAGCTGGCGAGCCTTGCTGACCCGCCTGACCGGAATCCACCTGGGTCCGAGCAGAAGCGAGATCCACGAGCTTGAGCTGCGTGATCGGGTCCGGGCGCCGTTAGGCAGCGCGTTTCCCATCGCCGTCCTGAACCTCAAGGGTGGCGTCGGCAAAACCTCCGTCGTCGAGGCGCTCGGCTCTACATTTGCCGATGCACGCACCGACCGGGTGATCGCCGTGGACGTCGACGCCGGAGATCTCTCCGACCGTCATGGCTATCGGAACCAGCTGAGCCTGGTCGATTTGCTCGCCAATCGGTCGGTGACGCGGTATCCGGACGTGCGCGCGTATACCCGACGCAACCGTGCCGGCCTGGAGCTGCTCGCGCTGCCGAACTACTCAGACACTGACTGGCTGATCGAGCGTGACGACGTCCTCAGAGCGCTTTCGATATTGCGGAATCACTACTCCGTGGTGTTGATGGACTGTGGCAAAGCGCTCAAATCCGGTGTGACGGAAGCAATTTTGATGGAGTCGCGAGCCCTTGTGGTGGTCACCAATGCCTCCGTCGACGCAATCGAAAAGGCTCGAACCACAATTGAGTGGTTGTCCAGAAACGGCTATCGGGGACAGCTCGAGTCGACGGTGCTGGTGATCAACCACACCGAACGAGGAAAGCCGAGCGGCCCGGTGAACAACCGGCTTCAGCAGCTTTCAGACCAGTTCGCCCCCAAACGCGTGGTGAATCTCCCATTCGATCGGCATGTGCACGAGGGCCAAGAAATAACTCTGGAGCGGCTGAGCAAGCGGAGCAGGCGTGGTCACCTGGAGATGGCCGCGGCGTTGGCTGACATGTTCCCCAGACGCGATATTGGAACGCCCGCGCACTAGCTGCATCAGGCTCATAAAACCGTGGGCGCTGCGACCCGGGCCGTTAGGCAACGGCTAGCTGTAACGTCGCGGCAGTGATGGCACTCATGGCCTGTAGCGGATGCGGCGGCATGATGTTTGCGGAGCGCGAGTAATGTCCGCCGAGCTCGATGGGCGTGCAGCCGAAGTTGGGCAGGCCCTTGCGGGGCGCGCCGCAGCGTGTCGGGTGGTTCCGCTTCTACTTCGAGGACCAGCGCTGGGAATGGTCGGATCAGGTGCAGCGGATGCACGGCTACCAGCCCGGAACTGTGGCACCGACCACCGAGCTGGTGTTGGCGCACAAGCATCCCGACGATCGGCGCCAGGTGGCAGAGACCATCGAGGACATGTTGCATACCCACCGCGCATTCAGCACCCGGCACCGCATCATCGACATCAGCGGCGCCGTGCACCATGTCGTGGTGGTCGGTGATCAGCTCACCGACCATCAGGATGTGGTCATCGGGACCCATGGCTACTACGTGGACATCACGCCGACGTCTGATCGAACGCACGATGACCTCATCACCGCCAAGGTCGCCGAGATCACCGAGCATCGCGCCGTGATCGAACAGGCCAAGGGCATGCTGATGCTGGTCTACGGCCTCGACCCTGCGGCCGCGTTTGACCTGCTTAGGTGGCGATCGCAGGAAAGCAACGTGAAGCTGCGGCGGCTGGCTCAGCAGATTGTCGAAGACTTTTGTGCTGTCCGCGACAAGGCCATCGGCTCTCGGTCGGCCTTCGACCACATGCTGCTGACCGCCGATGCGCGTATTGCCGGTGACGGCGACGACGCGCCGGCACAGCCAGCCAATTAGGATCGAGCGCATGACTTCTGCTGCGAGCGCTGCCAAGGCGCCCGGTGCGGAACTGCTCGACTACGACGATGTCATCGCGCGCTACGATCCGGTGCTCGGTTTGGAAGTGCATGTCGAGCTGTCCACCGCCACCAAGATGTTCTGCGGCTGCGCCACCGCGTTCGGCGCCGAGCCCAACACCCAGGTGTGCCCGGTATGTCTGGGCTTGCCGGGTTCGCTACCGGTGCTCAACGAGGCCGCGGTGGATTCCGCGATCCGAATCGGGTTGGCGTTGAATTGCGAGATCGTCCCGTGGTGCCGATTCGCCCGGAAGAACTACTTCTACCCGGACATGCCGAAGAACTACCAGATCTCGCAGTACGACGAGCCGATCGCCATCAACGGCTATCTGGACGTGCCGCTGGAAGACGGCACCAACTGGCGAGTCGAGATCGAACGCGCGCACATGGAGGAAGACACCGGCAAGCTGACCCATTTGGGCAGCGAAACCGGCCGCATCCACGGAGCGACCACCTCGCTGATCGACTACAACCGCGCAGGTGTGCCGCTGATCGAGATCGTCACCAAGCCGATCGAAGGCACCGGTGAGCGGGCGCCACAGGTCGCCCGAGCCTATGTGACCGCGTTGCGAGACCTGTTGCGCGCGTTGGGGGTTTCCGACGTCCGGATGGACCAGGGGTCAATGCGGTGTGACGCCAACGTGTCGCTGAAACCGATCGGCGCCACCGAGTTCGGTACCCGCACGGAGACCAAGAACGTCAACTCGCTCAAAAGCGTCGAGGTCGCCATTTCTTATGAAATGCGCCGACAAGGCGCTGTTTTGGGGTCCGGAGGCCGCGTCACGCAGGAGACCCGGCACTTCCACGAGGACGGCTACACCAGTCCCGGGCGCACCAAGGAGACCGCCGAGGATTACCGCTATTTCCCCGAACCCGACCTGGAGCCGGTCGCACCCAGCCGCGAGCTCGTCGAGCGGTTACGCCAGACCATCCCCGAGCTTCCGTGGCTGCGCCGCAAGAAGATTCAAGGTGAATGGGGCGTTTCCGACGAGGTGATGCGGGACCTGGTCAACGCCGGGGCAGTTGAATTGGTTGCCGCCACCATCGAGCACGGCGCGCCGAGCAAGGAAGCCCGCGCCTGGTGGGGCAACTTCCTGGTGCAAAAGGCCAACGAGGCCGGCGTGGAACTCGACGAATTACCGATCACCCCGGCCCAAGTCGCGGCGGTGGTGGTGTTGGTCGACGAGGGCAAGCTGTCCAACAAGCTGGCCCGCCAAGTTGTCGAGGGAGTGCTGGCCGGGGAAGGCGAGCCCGAGCAAGTGATGACCGAGCGGGGACTGGCCGTGGTGCGGGATGATTCGCTGATCCAGACCGCAGTCGACGAAGCGCTGGCTGCCAATCCCGATGTGGCGGAGAAGATCCGAGGCGGCAAAGTTCAGGCCGCAGGAGCGATCGTCGGCGCAGTCATGAAGGCCACCAAGGGTCAAGCCGACGCGGCGCGGGTCCGCGAGTTGGTGCTCCAAGCCTGCACCTAGAACGACTGGCCTCCGCCGGAGTGACGGGGGCCGATCGCTACACAGCCGCGTCTCAGAACAGGTGGTCCACCGGGTGCTGAGCTGGTGCCGAACCCCCTTGACGCGCGTCTAATGACCGGCGGGACGCTACCTGAGGGCAATTTGAGAAATCAATAGGTTTTCGATGTAATTTCGAACAATCTGCTTGACCAGGGCATTTGAGCCCTCCGGCCGGCTGGCATCCGACGTGCCAATCCCCAACCGGTACGCGGCATACACGCCTACGATGGTTTAGTCGGGGAGTGCCGTAACAACAGAACGGTGTGATCGCGACGTGTCCTGAATGGGGTGCCTACCGGAGCGGCAATGACGTCGAGCCGCCCAACATCCCGATGCCCGTCCCCGTTTGGCGGGCGCCATGATCGACGCCCTGATGCTGCGATCCGACGACATACGGCAGCGGTTCACCGTGGTCGGCGTCGTGCAAGGCGTGGGGTTTCGTCCGTTCGTGCACCGGATCGCTACCGAGCTCGGGCTGGCGGGTTTCGTCGGCAACGATTCCGGCGCGGTGTTCATCGAAGTGCAGGGACCAGTCGCCCGCATTGACGAGTTCGGGCATCGGCTGCGTGCCGAGGCGCCGCCGCTGGCGCGGATCAACACGGTATCGATCGTCGACGTCGCAGCGAACACTCTCGGCGGCGACGGCTTTCACATCGTCGACAGCCAGGCGGTCCCCGGAGCCACCACGCCGATTCCGCCGGATATCGCGGTCTGCGACGACTGTGTTGTCGAGCTGTTCAACCCCCAGGACCGCCGCTACCGGCACCCGTTCGTGACCTGCACCAACTGCGGGCCGCGTTTCACCATCATCCGGGCGTTGCCGTACGACCGCCCGGCCACCACGATGTCGATATTCGCGATGTGTGACCGATGTGCAGACGAGTACTATGACCCGGCCGACCGCCGCTTCCACGCCCAGCCAATCGCCTGCCCGGACTGCGGACCGTCACTGTGGTTCTCGGGACCGGAACGTGTCGAGGGAGCCGATGCCGCGCTGGCCGCCACCCAACGGGCGCTGGCCGCCGGGTTCGTCGTCGCGATCAAGGGCATCGGCGGCTATCACCTGGCCTGCGTCGTTGACGACGAGGCGGCGGTGAGTGCGGTGCGGTCCCGTAAGGCGCGCGGCGCCAAGCCGTTCGCGATGTTGGTGCGCGACCTCGACATCGCCCGTCGCTATGCGCACATTGACGACGCCGAGGCCGCCGTCCTGACCAGCGCCGCCCGGCCAATCGTGTTGCTGCGCCGGCGCGCCGACGCGCCCGTCGTCGACGCCGTCGCACCCGGCAGCCCGCTACTGGGTCTGATGCTGCCGTATTCGCCGATCCATCACCTTCTGCTCGCGCCGGTTCCCGGGGCCGATGTCAAGGTGCCCGATGCGCTGGTGCTGACCAGCGCCAACCGTTCCGACGAGCCGATCTGCTTCACCGAAGACGATGCTGCATCCCGGCTTTCGATACTTTGCGACGCGGTGCTCGACCACAACCGGCCGATCCATGTGCCATGCGACGACTCGGTGGTCCGCGTTATCGACGGCCGTGAGCTGCCGATCCGCCGCTCCCGCGGGTATGCCCCGCTGCCGGTCGACCTCGGTCGCGACGGCCCGGCGGTGCTGGCCGTTGGCGGCGAACTAAAGAACACGTTCTGCCTCACCGACGGGGCGCGCGCCTACATGTCCGGACACATCGGCGACATGGAAACGCTGGAGACGCTGCGGGCGTTCGAGCGCGCGGTGGGCCAACTCAGCGAGATCCGCCACCAGCCGGTGCGATTGGCCGCGGATTTGCACCCCGGATACCAGACCCGCAATTGGGCCGAGCGGCATGCCGATGACCGCCCGTTGGATCTCGTCCAGCACCACCACGCCCACGTGGTGTCGCTGCTGGCCGAACACGGCCGGCTCGGCGAGCCGATCATCGGAGTGTCGTTTGACGGCACCGGCTACGGCTGCGACGAAACAATCTGGGGTGGTGAGATTCTGGCTGTCGGGCCGGATAGCCACCGTTTTGTCCGGGTCGGGCACCTGT
>DASZKQ010000017.1:0-1568 GCA_035552835.1 Mycobacterium sp.
TGCTCGCTGCCGAAGACCGGCCGTCGTTTCTCCTTAAACGCGGCGACTCCCTCGGCGAAGTCATCGGTGTCGAAAAGCTCTGATTGACAGCGGGCTTCGCGCTCGAGCAACTCGATCGGATCAATGGTGCCCGGATTGGCCAGCAACGCCTTGATCACGCCGTAGGCACGCCGCGGCCCCGCCGCCAGACGTCGGGCGTCGCAGCGCGCCGACTCCAAAGCGTGGCCAGGCTCCACGACCGCGTCGACGAGACCCAGCTCGAAAGCCGCCGCCGCGGAGATCGGCGCCGGCAGCAGCAGCATCTGCCGTGTCCGCGCGGCTCCAATTCGAGCCGGCAACGACACGAAGGCGCCCATGTCCCCGGCCAGGCCGATATTGGTGAACGTGGTCGCGAACGTCGCGTCGCGCGCTGCCACAACCCGATCGCAGGCAGCGGCCAACGCAGTGCCCGCGCCGTATGCCGACCCTTCGACGGCCGCGAGTACCGGCTTTGGTGTGCTCCAGATGGCACGAATGACGCGTTGCGCCAAATGCACTCGGTCCAAGGCGCGTTCGGCGGGCATGCGCTGCATGGTGGAGATGTCGCCACCGGAGCAGAACACCGGACCCGCTCCGGTCACGATGATCACCCGGATGGCCGGATCAGCGTCGGCGGACTCGACCGCCTCGGCCAGGGCGATGCGCAATTCGATGTCGATCGCGTTGCGCTTCTCCGGCCGATTGAGGGTGACGGTGCGCACCGCCGCCTCGTCGTCGATGAGTACCGGGCCGGCGGTCGTGGTGGTCATTGGCCGTTGAACTTCGGTGGGCGGCGCTCGATAACCGCGCGCAGCCCTTCGAGCGCATCGTGGGTGCCGGACAATTCGGAGACCGTGCGCGACTCCTCGGCCAGCCGCTGCTCGACCGAGGCACCCAACCCGTTCCACACCAGGCGTTTGGTGGCCGAGAGGGCGAGAGTCGGCGAGCTCGCCACGGTGATGGCGAGTTCTGTTGCGCGGGTGGATAGTTCGTCGTCGGGCACCGTTTCGGTGATCAGGCCGATCTCGCGCGCTTCGGCGGCTGACAAGGTGGGATTGAGCAGCAGCACGCGCAGTGCCTGGCGCAAACCGACGAGTTGGGTCAGCGTCACCGACGACCCGCCATCGGGGGCCATCCCGACCCGCACCGCGCCGGAGAAGAATTTCGCCGACTCGGCGGCGACGACGATGTCGGAGGCGCAGACCAGGCCCAGCCCGCCCCCGCCCGCGGCGAACCCCTGCACCGCCGTGACCACCGGTACGCGCAGCTGGATCAGCGCCGCCGTCGCCAACTGCAGCCAGGCAGTCGCCTCGCGCAGATAGTGCGGCAGTTCGCTGCCCTTGGATTCGAAGGTGTGGACGTCGCCGCCCGCGCAGAAGTTCCGGCCTGCACCGGTGAGCAGCACCACCCGAACGGCGGCGTCGGCGTGGCACCGCAGGATGGCGTCGTGCAGCGCTTTCAGCAGCTCAACGTTGAGCCCATTGGATGCTTCCGGCCGGTTCAGGCGCAGCCGGGCGATGCCGTCGGAATCGACATCCAGTGTCACGGGT
>DASZKQ010000018.1:0-6766 GCA_035552835.1 Mycobacterium sp.
CCGACGGGCCTCACGCTCGAGCCGTTCCAACATGGCCAGACATTCGGGTGTGGTCAGCGCATCGAAGGAGTGGCCGAGCAGGCGCGACACCACCTCGTGCAGATCGTCGAAGTCCGCGACGATCTCCTCTCGGCTACTCGAATGCATGTTCGAATAATATCGACCGATGCCGACGGGTGCAGCACTCAGAACGCGTAGCTGTGGGTAAAAGTCCAACTGTGGATAAAAGCGTTAGTTTCTACGAACCGTTGACAGCGGCTTACCGTTCGTACACACTTACCGAATGCCTGCTTCGGTCGACGCCGTGTTGGATGCACTGGGGGATCGCACCCGACGCACCATTCTGGAAAGGCTCTCAGCCGGTCCGATTGCCGTCGGGGCATTGGCCGATCAGTTACCGGTGTCGCGGCCCGCGGTATCCCAGCACCTACGGGTGCTGAAAGACGCTGAGCTCGTCGTTGAATCGGTGGCCGGCACCCGGCGGCTCTACCGCATCGACAGGTCGGGGTTACGCGTTGTGCGCGAGTATTTCGACCGGTTCTGGGAGACCATGCTGGACAACTTCGCGGTTCTCGCCGAAGCCGAAGCCCGCGACGACACCCGCAAACGTGGCAGCAGGACCCGTCGCATCAAGAAGGGGTGATGTAGACCGATGGATACCGAATCCGACTCCGCTGTCGAGGTTTTCCGATCGGTGAGTGTGCCGCTGCCGCAGGCCCGGGCGTTCGAGTTGTTTACCACACGGATGACCGAGTTTTGGCCGAAGGAACACTCGATCGGTGCAGCCGAGCTGGCCGAGGTGCTGATCGAACCCCGAAGCGGCGGACGCTGGTTCGAACGCGGCGTCGACGGCAGCGAATGTCAGTGGGGTCGGGTGGCCGCCTGGGAGCCGCCGCAAAAGGTGGTGTTGCTCTGGCAGATTGGTGCCGATTGGCAATTCGATCCGCAGTTCGAGACCGAGGTTGAGGTGACGTTTAGCGAGGAGGGCCCGGACCGCTCCCGACTGGATCTGCGGCATCGCAACCTGCAGCGCTACGGTGACCACACCGACCAGATGCGAGCGATTTTCGACGATCCCACGGGCTGGACCGGCACCCTGGCCGGATTCGTCGACTTCGCAGGCGCGCAAGCCACACAGGGTCACTGAGGCTGTGATTGGAGATGCAGGACGTATCCACCATGCAGCTGGCGTGCGAGGAACGCGAAGACTTCGCCGACTTTCTCGATGGACTCCTCCCCGAGCAGTGGGAGCACCCGAGCTTGTGCGAGCTATGGCGAGTGCGCGATGTCGTCGCCCACGTGGTCAGCTATGAGGAACTCAGTCGTTGGCAGCTCGTGCGCCGCTTCGCCAAAGGTGGGCTCGTGCCCCCGCGCGTCAACGCAATCGGTGTTACCGAGTATGCCGGACGCTCAGCCCGGCAGCTCAGCGAGCTGATGCGAACGTGCATCCCGCCACGCGGACTGACGTCGGCGTTCGGCGGCATGATCGCCTTGGTAGACGGCATGATCCACCAGCAAGATATCCGGCGCCCCCTCGGTATTGGGCGGGTCATCCCGCCGCAGCGCTTGCAGCGGGTGCTCGACATCGCGTTGCGCTCACCAGCGACACGCGGCGCCCGGAAAGCCCGGGGCGTGCGCCTGATCGCCACCGACTTGGACTGGGCTTACGGCGATGGACTCGAGGTGGCCGGCCCAGGAGAAGCCATCCTGATGGCCATGGCCGGACGGCCCGACGCGCTAAATCAGCTGACCGGGCCCGGGAAAACAGTTCTGGCCCAACGGATCTAAATGAGAGCGGGTAGCAGGCTTACCAGTCGACCGGGTCGAACACCGACAGCGCAGCCTCGACGCTCTCATCGACCGGCAGCAGCTCGCTGAGGCCGCAAGCGGCGACCATCCGGGAGACAACCGGCTGATTGCTCACGAGCCGCAGCTGGACGTCGCGCTGGCGGCAGTGCTCCGCCTCCTCGGCCAGCGCGGCGTAGGCGCAGCAGCCCATGAAGTCCAGGCCACCGGTGTCCACCACCAGCGGTCCCGGTGGGCCTGCGGCAGCGGCGGCCTCACCGAGCAGGCGGCGCCAGGTGCCTTCGTTGGAGGCATCCAGTTCGCCTCCGGCACTGACGATCACTGCCAGGCCGATGCGCTCGGTGGTCATCCGTAGCGTGCTCCTGGCCTGTGCCAGCTCGGAGATCAGGCGACTGCTCAGCATCAAGTGATTGCAGGATGGTTCTGCGATGGCAAATGTGCCCATATGGTCCTCCTAATCGGCGGACGCGCTGTGCGTCGCGATTTGGATGCCCGCCCTACATAGTTGAAGACCGACGTCGATTAGTAGATGTCAGTTTTATAACAGAAACGCGATGGGTTTGTCCATCGAACGGTGCCTAAGAATACCGTGAGGCCCGTTCGAGCCGCGACCGCTGCGCGGGTTGTTCGGCGAATACTGGGTTCGCCTGCTGCGCGGTTCGTCCCGGTGTCGTCGCCACCGCGTCGCCGTCGAAGCGATCAGGTCGGGCGTTGCTAAAAACGTTCTATATCAATCTATTTCAGTTACGAATGCGGTGCGCCCGGCACTGCCCGGCAACGATGATGTACCGGTAATCAGTGCGCCCATACCGCACATCTGGCAAAGGGTCAAAAGCGCAGGTGTGGGAATTCCTCTGCCGATTTTGACTGGTAACGAAAAACAGCAAGGAACATTTGATAAGACGCGCAGGCGGCGCCGACGAGCCGGAAATAACGACGATATTCAGGCGGTCGGGTGGCCGGATTCGCTAGAGTGCTCGGCCCCGAGTTCGGCGATCGCGCGGGATGCACGCTCGCGCAGCAAGACGGCGGCGATCAGCCCACACACGACCGCCACGACCAATGCAATCCAGGAGAAGCGGGTCAGCCATCGTTCGGCGGACACGCCCGCGTAGTAGACCAAGGCGGTGGTGCCGCCCGCCCAACAGATCCCGCCCGAAACGTTGGCGACCAAAAACCTTGCGTAGCGCATCTTCAGCGCTCCGGCCAGTGGCCCGGCGAGTATCCGCAGCAACGCGATGAAACGGCCTAGAAACACCGCGCGCGCACCCCAGCGGTCAAACAGCCGCTCGGCAAACATCACATGTCCGGGGCCGAAGTGGTTGGGGAAGCGCCGTCCTAATCGGTCGAACAGCGGCAGGCCGAGCCGGCGCCCGATGGCGTAGCCGGTCGAGTCGCCGATCACTGCTCCGAGCACCGCGGCAGTACCGACGCCGATCGGGTTGACCGCCAGCTCATGCCGCGACGACAACAGGGCGGCGCTGACGAGAACGATCTCGCCCGGCAGCGGGACACCCAGGCTCTCGATCCCGACCACTACGCCGACCACCACATAAACCGTGAGCGGGGGGATCGACTGCAACAGGGCATCCACTGTCATGGGTTAAGAATGCCCGACCCGTCCGCACGGCGCTGCGGTAACCATGCCGACCGTTTCGGTCAGATAGGTCCGCAGCTCCTACTTGGTGTCGCCGCGAAATGCGACCGACCTGATCGCCGGACCGTTGGCGATGCGGACTCTGATCCTGAGCGGGGCCACGCGCCCACGTCAGGCGGCGCGGGACATGATCTGCTCGCGGCGTTTCGGCGCCCATTCCATCATGTTGACTCTGCCTTCCGTGTCGCACGCCACCAGCACCAGAGCCGCGTCCGGAATAACGACGAGACCGTAGTCGCAGGTCTCCTGTTGGCCGGTCATAACCCAGGCCAGCACGCCGTCCGCCGGTACCGAGAACTCGCGCAGTTGCATGGCGCCCGACTCGCCTGCGGGCGCCACACCGCTTGCGTCGGCGTTGCATTTGGAAACTGCGGCAAAGCCATTCCACACCACGTCGTGAATATTCAGGTCTTTGCTGTACACATCGGCCGATTCGGCGTAGATCGCTGAGGTACCGAATGTGTAAGCCGACTCGGCATGGTCGGATGATCCGGCGGGCCGCAGCGGGGAATCCTTGAACAACACCGCGGCCGCACACTCCGGTGGACGCACACTGGTGAAAAACGTGTCGCCAACTTCAGCCGGCATCGCCGGACCGAGCGGCGTCTGCTCACCCTCGCGCAGCAACAGATCTCGCGCCGAGACCGGTGGGCGGGCGGGCTTCGTCGCCGAACCGGACGGTTGCGGCGGATGGCCGCCCGCGGCGACCGGCTGTCCTGTCACCGAGGTGGTGCAGGCGGTCAGTATCGCTGCGATGCCGAGCAGTACCGCCGCTGCTCGGCCGTTGCGCCGCCGGATCATGAGTTAAGACCTCCTGGCCGTACCGTATCGCAGGTACGGTTTCTGTCATGCAGAAAAGGGCGCGGCGGGCGGTCGGCGCGTCGGCCACCGATTCACTTGCGCCGCAGTACCCGATCGAGTCGGTCGACAAGGCGTTGAAGCTGCTGCTGCTGTTGGGGGAGCGGCCCGAGATCCGGTTGAGCGAGGCCACCCGGTATCTCGGTGTGGCGTCGTCGACTGCGCACCGGTTGCTGGCGATGCTGGCATACCGCGGTTTCGTCCGCCAGGACCCGGTGTCGAAGGCGTATCTGCCGGGCCCGGCCTTGACCGGTGTGGCGTTTGCGATCTTCGGCCGCATCGACATAGCCGGGACCGTCACGCCGATCATGCGCGGCCTCAGCAAACGCCTGCGCGAGACGGTGCATGTCGGGATGCTCGACGGCGCCGCAGTGCGTTTCGTCGCAGCAGTGGAGGGCCCCACCGCGGTGCGGGTGGCGTCCCGGCTGGGCCGCACCATGCCGGCGCATTGCACGTCGACGGGCAAGGCCATGCTGGCCCAGTTACCGCAAGCGGAATTGCATCAGCTGCTGCCCGACGAGAACTTGCAGACCATCACCGACCGGTCGATCGGCAGCCGCACCAAATTGGAAGCCGAGCTTTCCCGGATACGTGAACAGGGCTACGCCGTCAACCGCGAGGAGAGCGAGGAAGGCGTCGCGTCGGTGGCGGTGCCGATCCCGACCCAGGCGCCGGGGCTGCGGTTGGCGCTCAACGCCGCGGCTCCGCAGCACCGGCTCAGCCGCTCGCTGTACGGGACAGTTGCAGCTGCACTTACCGAGGCGGCCAAGGAGATTGGCGATCAGCTGGGTTGATCAAACTTGATTGCAGGCAGCCGCGCGACTTCACTGCGCCACGCCGCGTCGGTGATGAAAGCCGGCCCTAAATCGGGGAGGTCCTGCCAGTCCGCGTCGTCGATATCGCGCAGCGTCCCGCCGGCCGCGCAAATCTGCAGTGACATCCGGGCCAGCGCATCGAGGCTGATCGCTTGCAGCACAGCCTGCTGGACGGTGGCGGCTGCGCTGGTGATGCCGTGACCACGGCAGATCACCACCGGTGCGCTGCCCATGGCGGCCGCCATTTCCTTGCCCAGCCTGGTGTTTCGGATCAGCACCGCGCGTTCATAGACCGGCACGCCGCCGCGCGCGAGCCATGCCCCGGGAATGTCGTAGGCCCCGTAGATCGGCCGGATCGTGATGCCGGCGAGATCGGCGGCGACGACGGCGGGCGGGTGCAAATGCGCCACCGCCCGATGCTGCGGGTCGGCCAGCATGGTTTCGACGTGGATCGGAAGTTCGTTGGGAACCCGATACCCGTCCAATTCTCCGGGGGCGCCAGCGCTGCCGTCGAATTCGATGAGCCGGATATCAGTGGGCCGAGTGAACGCGACGCCAGTGTCGGTGTCGCTGCGGCATCGGACCAGCAGCCGTTCGTCGTCCACCCGCAGACTCAGATGGCCCAGGATGCCGTCGACCAACCCACGCGCCGCGGCGACCCGACACGCCTGCGCGACCCGCGCGCGTTGCTCATCGAGCATTGCGCCGCTCTCCCCCGCGAGCGGGAGGTGCCCCCACCTCATCGCTGCCCCTATCACTGTCGCCGGCGCGGAGCGTCACGATTGCGCCCCAAGCCCGAATCCGCCGTCGGGATGGACGGTTTCGCCGGTGATCCCCCGGGAGCGGTCGGAGGCCAAGAACACGAAACTCCAGGCGTGATCTTCGCCGGAGAGTGCAACGTTCAGCGGCGTGCGCGCCTCCAGATCGCGAGCGCGGTTGGGGGTGTCATCGAGGCGGGTGCTGTGCTGTCCCAGCGCGTTCAGGCCGCGCAGGTCCGTGTTCAGCGTGCCCCCAGGTGCTACACCGTTGACCCGAATCTGCGGGGCCAGCTCGTGGGCGAGCGTGCTGACCAGTCCGCGCACGGCGAACTTCGACGACGCGTACAGCACCCCGCCACGTCCGGGATAAAACGACGATGCCGATTCAGCCAGCACAATCGAGGATCCGGTCTCGGACTGCAGCGCCGGAACTGCTGCTTTGACTGATTGCAGATGGCTCAACACGTTGGTCCGAAACATCTCATCGAACGCCGACGGAAGGTCGTCGGCGTCAATGTCACCGATGCCCTGGTAGAAGTCGAAGATTCCGACGCAGTTGATTAGCGTGTCGAGTCCGTCGAAGGCGTCCACCGCGCTGGCGACCGCCAGATCGTTGGCTGCGCGAGTGGTCGCGTCGCCTTCGATTACTGGCACCTTCTTGAATTTGCTCCGCAGCGCATCGCATTTGTCTGGATCCAGCTCTAGCACAGCAACTGTCGCACCTTCATCATGGAAGGCATCGACGACGGACCTGCCGATGCCGGAGCCGGCGCCCACGATCAGCGCACGCTTGCCGTCCAGCCACCCGGTCACGACTCGACGCCATCGTCGGGCAGTAGCGGTGCGCCGGCGTTACCGACCATCGCGTTCAG
>DASZKQ010000019.1:0-2950 GCA_035552835.1 Mycobacterium sp.
CAAAGTCTACGGGTGCTAAAGCAGTTGGGCCACAACGCCTTCAATCATGGCCTCCGGGTCTTGATGAATGCCGACAGCACGCAATTCGCCACCGATGGCAAGCGAGGCGACGCCGTGCACCAGCGACCAGAGCGGTCCGGCAGTCTCGCGCGGATCTCGACCCGTGGCGATTCCCGCCTCCTGGCAACGTGTTATCGCGTCGAGCAGGTCGCCGAACGCCTGCTCGGCGGCAACCGCCAGGCTCGGGTGGTCTTCTTTCGAAATCTCGGCGCCGAACATGACCTGGTAGCGGTCGCGATGGTTGACCGCCCAGCGCACATAAACACGGCCCAGTTCGATCACCCGCGCCTTCGGCTCCGCCACTGCAGCGGCAGCCGCGGCCAGCTCGAGGTGTAGTTCGAGGAAACCCTGTTCGGCGACCGTGGCCAGCAGCTCGGCCTTATCGGCGAAGTGCCGGTATGGGGCCGCGGCGCTGACCCCGGCGCGCCGCGCCGCCTCGGTGAGGGTGAACCCCTTCGGTCCTTTCTCGGCCACCAGCGATAGCGCGGCGCTGGTGAGCGCCCGTTTCAGATCGCCGTGGTGGTAGCTGTCCCGGCGTGCTGCAGTCATCTTCCGTGCCATGTTGACGACATTAACATTATCGTCTATGTTAATGCTATTCACATCCCCACAGAGGAGCAGAAATGAGCAAGCGACTGATGACCGCCACCGCGACCACGCCGAGCGACCGCGCCGGCGACCACGACCGGCAGAGGACGGCCGCACGCCTCGGCCAGGCGCTCGCGCAGGGCTACCTGCAGATGGATGAGTATGAGCAGCGGGTGCAAGCGGTGTTCCAAACAGACACCACAGGGGAGCTAAAGGAACTCCTCGCGGACCTTCCGCTCGATCGCATCCGGCGTGCCGATCCTCGCCGCCGCGCCGCCCGCATGGCCGCGGCTCGTCGCGGCGTGCGCATTCACCTCGGCGCCTTCGTCGCGCTGACCGTAGTCGTGCTCACCGTCTGGGCAGCGGTGGCCAGCATCGCCGGTGCCGCCTACTTCTGGCCGATCTGGCCCATCCTCGGCGCAGCGATCGGCCTCATCAGCCACGCCCTGGCCATCCGGCCGGCCGTGAAAACTGCTGGCAATTAGATGCTTTGGAAGGAGTAGACATGTCGAAACAGCGAACAGGGTGGGCCGTAGTAACCGGCGCCAGCTCAGGGATGGGGGCAATCTTCGCCGACCAGCTGGCGCAGCGGGGTCTGTCTTTGGTGCTGGCCGGGCGCGATCACGCTCGACTGACCGCTGTGGCGCAGCGAGTTGGCGAGTCCGCCCCGGATGTTGAGGTTGAACTGGTGGTCGGTGACCTTGGCACCGACGCCGGTATCGATGCACTGGTAACCCATTTGGACGGGCGGGTGATCGACGTGCTGGTCAACAACGCCGGGTTCGGCACCTACGGCCCGTTCTCAGACATCGACGCCGGGCGCGAGCACGAGCTGGTTGCGATCAACGTCGACGCGCTGGTGCGTCTGACACATGCGGTACTTCCGCGGATGCTGGCCCGCGGTCGCGGCGGCATTCTGAATGTTGCCTCCACCATCGCTTTTCAGCCCGGCCCGTACCAAGCGACCTATGGCGCGTCGAAAGCGTTCGTGCTGTCGCTAAGCCAAGCCTTGTGGGCAGAGACCCGCGGCTCGGGCGTGACCGTGACGGCGTTATGTCCGGGACCCACCCGCACCGGCTTCGTCGACGCGCTCGGATCGGACGTTTCGCACACCGCGATCTATCGACGGCTCGCTGCGCCGGAACCCGTCGTGGCCGCAGGTCTTCGCGCCCTGGACCGGGGCCATGCCGTGGTCGTTCCCGGGTGGCGTAATCGGATGACGTCCACGGGCGGACGACTGATGCCCGGCTGGATCTCGGCACTTGTCACCGGGCGGATGCTGCGGCCAGCTGAGGCTGCGTAACCAAACCCGTTGCGCCGGAACAGTCGTCGCGAACTTAGGACTTGGGACGCACGCCGGCGGCGCGATAGACGAAGACGGGCTGTACCGGGAAGCGCAGCGTCCTAGTGGGCAGCTTTTGCAGCACCTCGTCGGGGATCTTCCACTTGTAGTTCAGCTTCATCGTGCCGCTGCACGCGCGGTCCACTCCGTGCAACCCGATGTCGATCGTGAGACCTTTGTTGGTGATGGTCGCAGTCGCCGGTCCCTTGTTGGTGTCCCAGCCGCAATCGATGGACCGCAGGTTGGTGTCTCCACGCGCGGGAAAGGTGGCGACCACCCGCGCGGCACTGAAGGCGAACGCGCCCGTATAGCGCGAAACACCCGAGGCTGAAAAGACGCCCGGGACATGGCCGCTGAAGTGCCGACTGACGCCGACCTTGGGGGCAATGAAAATGAGGCCCTCGGCGTCGAGCTGTTCGCGGAGTTCCGCGGGGACATTGGTCAGCTGGCGCCACTTGCGAAGGAAGCCAAACACAGCCAGACCGTAGCGTGTCGTGCTGCCTATCCGCAGTAGTTTGTCCGAGAGGTTTACTGCACGGTCACTATCGCGTTGTATGCGCACTTCGGTGTCGCGTCGCGGCCCACGAAGCTGGTGTAGTAGGTGGTGATCGTCGTGATCCCAGGTTTCAGAGGCGTGAAGGTCCAAACCTCGGTCCCGGGCGCACCCAGCGCGTCACTGGTGGGTTGCACAAACTGGTGACTGGTTTGCTTCACGATCGTCTGGTCGCCGACCTTCGTGTCAGCCATCCACCGGTACGGGGTGGTGTAATTCGAGCCCAACTTCACCGTCAACGTGTTGCCAACGGACAATGTGACGTTCTGCGTGATGACGCTCTGCTTCAGCACATCGTCCATCGAAACCTGAAGGGTTTTGCTCGTCGGCGGGTTCCTGGACTGGAACGTGCAGCCCACCAACATCGATGTAACGAGCATCGCGACGGTCACCAAGAACCTGATCTT
>DASZKQ010000020.1:0-7155 GCA_035552835.1 Mycobacterium sp.
GTCCGCGGCGAGCTGCTTGCAGATCCGAGCCGCGGCCGGGCAGTCCTTGCCGAGCGTGAAGCCGTGCGCAAACACACCCCAGCCGCGCACCACCCGTTCCGGCACGTCGATGATCCCCGCCAGATTCGGGCCCGTGGAGCTTCGGAAGGTGACGCGTTCGCCCATGGTGGAGATTTACCATGCCCCGGACGGTGTGCGTAAGGTGCGGCACGCGGCGGCCGCCGGCCCGACAACCCGTGTCGTCCATGAACGACAGTGCGTTGGCCGGCGACCACGTGGCGGGCAACATCTCGCCGACCGACTGGCCATCGTGTTCGGTGGCCGCCCGATGAAGTCGGGGAGCAGGGGGTGGTGGATATCGAGGGTGCAGGTCACGTCGAGCTCGTCAAGTGGGCTCCTTGCTGAGGCTAGATCGGCAATCTCGGCGAGGACGTCCGGGCGTCGACTCGGCGGGTGAGGCCGCACGGCCACACAGGCCAGCCCGCTCGGCGTGAAAACGGCGTCACCGCGAGCTCGCTCATCCGCATCGAGTACTCAGGGCTCTCGGAGAGACCACCACGGCGGTGAAGGTGCGTGTGGTCACGCTGTGAACGGGTATGGGCCGAACCTGCCCCAGGCCACGAAGGCGGCCATTGCCAGGAGCACGACGTTGACCGCGATATTCACCGCTTCGTGCCGGCGAGCGTGAACGATTGCCGCGCCCACCATTACGAGAACCAAGCCAATCGCTGCCAGCGGGACGAGGATTGGTGCAATGTGGGTGACGGCTGGCAAGATCAGCCCCGCCGCGCCGAGTACCTCGACAAATCCGATCAGTCGGATGTTGTTCGGGGTGAAATCCTGCGCCCAGCCCTGGCCGGCCTTGACGAGTTTATCTTTGGGCACAGACAGTTTCATCAATCCGCTTCCGGCGAAGCTGGCTGCTAAGACAATCGCGACAATCCATAGCGCCAAATTCATGACGTCCTCCTTTTCGCAGGGTTTCTGAGTCACATATCCATTCCGCCGTTGACACCCCAGATCTGGCCGGTGATGTATGAGGAGGCGTCGGCGGCGAGAAAGTGCACCACGCGGGCGATTTCCTCGGGCTGCCCGAGGCGGCCGACGGGGATCTGCTTCTTAAGCTTCTCGATGACTTTGTCCGGAACCGCGGCGGCCATTTCGGTGGCGATCAACCCTGGGGTGACGGTGTTGACGGTGAGCCCGATGCCGTCTTCGGTGTTCTTGCCGGCCTTGGCCAGCTGGTAGGCGGCCTCCCGGGCGAGGGTCTTGGTCAGCCCGAACAGTCCCGATTTTGAGGCCGAGTAGTTGGCCTGGCCGATGTTGCCGGTC
Organism: Mycobacterium sp.; assembly: GCA_035552835.1. Taxonomy (GTDB): domain Bacteria; phylum Actinomycetota; class Actinomycetes; order Mycobacteriales; family Mycobacteriaceae; genus Mycobacterium. Next base: position 1,333 of record DASZKQ010000020.1, read on the forward strand.
TCGCCGACAAGCGAGGAGACGTTGATGATCCGACCGCTGCCGCGCGCGACCATGTGGGCTAGGGCGGCCTGGGACATGAAGAACGCGCCGGAGAGGTTGACCGCCAACACCGTGTACCAGTCCTCGTCGGTCATCGTCGCCACGGTCCGGTCGATGGTAATGCCGGCGTTGTTGACCAGGATGTCGACCCGGCCGTGTTGGTCGATGACCTCGGCGAGGGTACGTCGGCAGTCGTCGGCGGAGCCGACGTTGCCCTGGTGCAGGCTGGGGCGCACGCCGTGCTGCTGCGCGAAATCGTCGGCGAATTCCTTGGCTTGCGCGCTGTTGCGCGCGTAACCGGCGGCGACGGTGGCGAGCTGGGTGCCCAAACTACGGCAAATCGCCGCGCCGATACCGCGCGTTCCTCCAGTCACGAAAGCCACTCTGCCGCGCAGCTTGCGGCCGGGACCATGCCAGAGTGCATCCTGCTGTTCGACGTCCAAGGTGGTCATGATGGGTTACCTCCTGTGGGTAGATCGGCTCTGGTCGCCGCCGTGGACCGCGGGTGCGTCCGGAGGGGCCGACGCGACGTGCACGGTGCGTCGATGCCTGTTGTCGGCGTCGCACCCGATAGCCATGGTGCTCCCATCGACGAAGAAAAACATCGATTTAATCGATAAAATCTTTTTTTGAACATATTATATGAACCATGCTTGACGCCTGGGAATTGACTCCTGCAGCCGTGGACGGAGCTGAGCCGCTGGGCACGGTGCGACTCGGCGACGTCGGCCGCTCGCTCTGGAAAACCGCACGGCGCAGTCGCGGGTCGCTCAGTCGGGCGACTGGGTTGGCCGCCGAGGCGGCGCGGATCACCGTCGGTCGTTCCGCGATCGCGCCGGATCGCAAGGACTGGCGGTTCACCGACGCGACCTGGCAGGACAACCAGCTGTATCGGCGGGTGATGCAGTACTACCTGGCCTGGGCGGAATCGATGGAGGCGATGGTCAGCTCCGCCAATCTGGACTGGCGCGCCGAAGAGCGCGCGCGATTCTTCATGGGGATCGCGGTGAGCGCCGCCGCTCCCACGAATACGTTCCTGGGCAATCCGGTGGCTCTCAAACGTGCGCTCGAGACCAGTGGCGGCAGCCTCGTCTCGGGCCTGCGCAATTTCATCGACGACCAACGCCACAACGGTGGCATGCCCGCGCAGGTCCGGCGTGATGCGTTCGTGATCGGCAAGGATCTGGCGGCATCTCCCGGCGCGGTGATCTACCGCGACGAGATCTGTGAGGTGCTCCAGTTCGCGCCTTCGACACCGCAGGTGCACGTCCGGCCGCTGGTGGTGATCCCGCCGCAGATCAACAAGTACTACTTCATGGACCTTGCGCCCGGGCGCAGTTTCATCGAGTACACCGTCAGCCGAGGTATAACCTGCTTTCTGATCAGCTGGCGCAATCCCGATGGGCGTCACGCCGATTGGGACTTCGATACCTATGCGGCCGCGGCGCTGAGGGCGATCGACGTCGCCCGCGACACGGCGCGTAGCGATGACGTCAACGTGATCGGGATGTGCGCCGGGGGGATCCTCACCGCCACGGTGCTCAACCACCTGGCGCACACCAGCGATGAGCGGGTCGCGACCGCGACGCTCGGCGTTACGCTGCTGGACTTTTCGGTGCCAACCACGGTCGGGCTTTTCAATACCGCACCGCTGATGGCCACCGCGCGCGGCCGGTCGCAAATGCGGCGCGGGCTGGACGGGCGCAGCCTGGGATCGGTGTTCAGCTGGCTGCGTCCTAACGAACTCGTCTGGAACTACTGGGTCAACAACTACCTGCTGGGTAAGCAACCGCCGGTGTTCGACATCCTGGCGTGGAACTCCGATCCGACCAACCTGCCCGCGGCGCTGCACCGGCAATTCCTCGAAGTCTTCCAGGACAACACACTGGTCAATCCGGGCGCGTTCAAGGTGCTGGGGACCCCCGTGGACCTGGGCAAGGTCACCGTGGAGACCTATGTCACCGGCGCGGTAGCCGACCACCTGACCCCATGGAAGGGCTGTTACCGCAGCACCCAGCTGCTCGGGGGTAGCAGCACCTTCGTGCTGAGTTACTCGGGGCACATCGCCAGCCTTGTCAATCCGCCGGGCAACCCGAAAGCGCACTTTTTCGCCGGCCCCGAACCCGAGCCCGATCCCGACGCGTGGCAGGCCAAGGCCCAAAAAGTTGCGGGCACGTGGTGGGAGCACTGGGTCGATTGGGCGATCCAACGGTCCGGCGACACCCGCCGATCACCGACGAGCCTGGGAAGCCGCAAATTCCGCGTGATCGAGCCGGCACCGGGCGCCTACGTGCGCGGCCTGGAGCCATCGCGTGGCTGAACCGGTGAGCACTCCGCGGATCATCTGGGAGCCCAGTGACGCGGCGGTCGCGCACGCCAACCTGACGCGGTTCCTTGACTGGCTGCGCGAGAACCGCGGCGTGGCCGTTAGCGGCTACCAGGAGCTATGGGAGTGGTCGACCAACCAGCTGGAGGACTTCTGGGATGCGATCTGGCACTTCTACGGTCTGTCAACCCCGACGCCGTTTGAAACCACGCTGGTGGCGCGCGAGATGCCCGGCGCGACATGGTTTCCCGGTGCCCGGCTTAACTACGCCGAAGAGGTCCTCGAGCGTGCGTGCCGCGCCGACGCGGCGCTGATCTATCTCGACGAGACGCACGGCCCGCGCACCCTGAGCGCCGAGGCGCTGCGCGGCCAGGTGGGTGCCTGCGCTGCTGCGCTGGAAGCGATCGGGGTCGAACCGGGCGATCGCGTCGTCGGGTACTTGCCCAACATCCCCGAGACGGTGATCGCGATGCTCGCCACCACTGCTCTGGGCGCCGTGTGGAGTGTGTGCGGGCCCGACTTCGGGACCCAGAGCGTCGTGGACCGCTTTGGCCAGCTCGAGCCGAAAGTCCTCATCGGCGTTGACGGATACCGGTTCGGCGGTCGCATACACGACCGCCGCGCAACCCTGGCCGAACTGCGCACGGCACTCCCCTCGCTGGTCGAGACCGTGACGGTCCGGTCGCTGTTCCCCGCCGACACCGTGACGGCGCCGTTCGACGAGATCATCGGCGCGCCGCGGGAGCCAAGGTTTGCGTCCCTGCCGTTCGACCATCCGCTGTGGGTGCTGTTCTCGTCAGGAACAACCGGTATTCCGAAGGGGCTGGTGCACAGCCACGGCGGTATCGTCATCGAGCATCTCAAGTCGCTGGGCCTCAGCATCGACCTCGGTCCCACCGATCGGTTTTTCTTCCACACCTCGACGAGCTGGATGGCGTGGAACTACCTCGTCGGAGGCCTGCTGCACGGCGCGACCCCAATCCTGTACAACGGCAGCCCCGCGCATCCGAGCCAGGAGGCGCTCTGGTCGATCGCCGCACTGACCGGCGCCTCGATCATGGGCATCGGGTCCGCCTACGTCTCCGGCTGCCAAAAGGCCGGCCTCGAACTCGACGCCGCCCAAGCGACACTGCGCACCGTTATCCCGACCGGCTCGCCACTAGCTCCCAGCGGCTGGGATTGGCTTGAACAGCAACTGCCGCCGGCCACCCGGATCGACTCCATCTGCGGCGGGACGGAGGTGTGCACCGCCTTCTTCGGGGGGAACCCGCTGGTGCCCGTCTACTCCGGCGAGATCAGCGCCCGCGGTCTCGGCGTCAAGGCCGAGTCGTGGAGCCCGAGCGGCGTGGCGCAGCAGGACACAATCGGCGAGTTCGTTATCACCGAACCCATGCCGTCGATGCCGCTCGAGCTGTGGAACGACAAAGATGGCCGCCGCTACCAAGACTCATACTTCGACTCCTTCCCCGGCGTCTGGCGTCAGGGCGATTGGATCACGATCTCCTCCCGGGCAACGGTGACCGTGTCCGGCCGCTCCGACGCGACGCTCAACCGCCACGGGGTTCGTATCGGATCGGCCGAGATCTACGCCGCCGTCGAACAATTCCCCCAGGTAGCCGACAGCCTGGTCGTCGGCGTCGAACGCGCCGACGGCGCCTACGACATGCCGCTGTTCGTGGTGATGGCCCCCGGCGCCAGCCTCGACGACGAATTGCGCTCGAAGATCACCACGCGAATCAGGGCACGGTCGTCGCCACGCCACGTGCCCGACGCGATCATCGAGGCGCCCGGAGTCCCTCGCACACTCACCGGCAAGAAGCTCGAGGTGCCGGTGAAGCGGCTGCTTCAAGGCCATCGACTCGAAGACGCGGTCGCGCTTGGTGCGGTCGACGACGTCGCCGCGCTTGAGTGGTACGCACAATACGGCGCGCGCGCCGCGATGCGAACCCGAGCATGACCACCCAGGACGTCCGGTGTTCCGGGGTGCGCTTGCGGGTGCACCGCAGCGGTGACGGCGCCCCGCTGGTGCTCATCAACGGCCTGGGTGCATCACTGGAGATGTGGCGCCCGCTGCTCGCCCACCTTCCCCAGCGCGACATCATCGCTTTTGACCTTCCCGGTGCCGGACGCTCATCGGTGCCCCGATTCCCACTGCGGATGCGCGGCATCGCCAACATTGTCGCGGAGTTGATGTACAAGCTCGGTGTTGGGCCTGCCGACGTGCTCGGGTGCTCCTTTGGCGGCGTCGTTGCACAGGAGCTGGCCCATCAGCACCCCACCATGGTGAATCGGCTGATCCTGGCCGCCACCTGCGCCGGCTGGCCGGCGCAGCCCCCGAGCCCACTCGTTTTCTGGCTGATGATGACACCGGCGCGCTACTACGACCGTCGGCTGGCCGCAGCGATCGTCCCGGTTATTGCGGGTGGCCGAACCGCGCGCGACCACGCCGTACTGCACGCCTCCATCGACCAACGAGTCGCGTCACCACCCACCCTGAGGGGCTACCTTCAACAGCTTTACGCCATCACCGGATGGACGAGCCAGCCGTGGCTCGGAGGGCTCCAGCAGCCCACGTTGGTGCTGCACGGAAACCGGGACCCGATCGTTCCTGTCGCCAACGCCCGCTGGATGGCGTGCCGCATCCCCCACGCAACAATGGCCGAGATCTCCGGCGCCGGCCACATGGTGCTGTTCGATGAACCCGAACGAGCGGCAGTCGAAATCACCCGATTCCTCAACGCAGAGGAGCCGCGAAGTTGACGGCTCCGCCTCGCCAAACACCTGCACGAGCTCGCGGGCATGAGCTGTGCGCTTCGATACCGCTGGATGCGACCGGGCACGACCGAATGGCCCGGCGTCCCAAGCACAGCCGCTGCCGGACGCAAACACCTAGATGACGTAGGGCCGCCCATTCTCGTCGGCCCTACACCACCGCGACACGGTGTCCGAGACTCGCTGGTCGCCGATTCGCTTACCGCGCGTGTCCGTTGTACAGCAACTCCCAGAACGCCTCTTTCTGCTGTGTGTACACCACTTCATCGCCCTCGGAGTGAACAAAGGTCGCCGTGCCCGCGAAGCGCAGAAGAGCGCCATCGTTGTTTGTCGCACGTGCTCTGTCCAGTTGAGCGCCTGTCATAGTGTCGATGAACTTGAGCTTCAAAAAGTCGATCTCGCGCGCAAATGTGACCGCGTAGCGTGTTTGCGCCGCCTGATAATTGCAAGACAACGTATTGGCTACCGGCTTTCCCGTGTCGGAATCGGTGATTATGTCGCTGGTCTCGAAGGTGATGTCGACACCATCTCCCGGCCCGTCCGCAACTATCTGACCTGCCCGTGTCACGAGAAATTGTTTGAATTCATGGTAGCCATAGTCCTTTTCTGCCGTCAAAACCCAGACAAGGACCAAGTACTCGCCGAATTGCACCCGGGCCCAGTACCAGTCGTGAATAAGCTTCGCC
>DASZKQ010000021.1:0-1819 GCA_035552835.1 Mycobacterium sp.
AAACGACAACTCCCGGCGGTAGCCGCCCAGCATGTCCATCGCCCACCGAGCCTCGGATTGGGCGGGCAGTTTGACGATCACGGTCGGCGGTACGCCTGCGTCGCCAGTTAAGTGGAGCCGGTACAGCAGCGACGAGAATCCAGTGTCTTGGGCAATCTGTTCGACGCGAATGGTGTTGACCGCCAACGATTTCAGCGCAGTGCTGTTTGCACGCAACGCTTCACTGAGCCACCGGGTCGTCACCTCGTCGATTGCGCTGGGCACCCGCACTCCGGCCAGAGTCACCATTGAACTCCCGATAAAGATATTTGACAATGAACAACTAACATAGTGGTCGACCGTCTAAAATGCAACTGTGCCTTCCCCTGTGCGCGGGCTCACCCAACCGGAGCGCGTGGAATTGTCGAGCCGACGGCTGTTGCACGCTGCGGCCGAGCTGATTGTGGAGAAGGGCTGGGAAGCAACCACGGCCGCAGAGATAGGTCGGCGCGCGGGGTACAGCCGTGCCATGGTGCACGCCCGGTACGGCAGCAAGGACGCCATCCTCGCGGCCTTCCTTGGTGAGTATGTAAAGCGGCTCAACCCGGATCCCGATCCCAGCGTGAACGGTATGCGGCAGGTGCTCGCGCACTTCGATCGGATTCAGGAAATCCATGCCGAGGATCGCGAACTCCTACGGGCAATGTTCGTCGCTACTTTTGAGTCGGCAAAGACGACGTCGCCCTTGCGCGACCGCATCCAGACTCAACTCTTGAGTGGCGCAGTCAAGGTCGAGGCGGGGTTGGGTAACGGCATTGAGGACGGCTCGGTCCGATCCGACATCGATATCGATGCTGCTGTCAAGGACATCACCGCAGCGGTGTTCGGCATCGCATTTCAGTGGGTTGCCGTACCACAAGCTCATGACCTCGATCACGAGCTGAACTGCGTTCGCTCCCGGATCATTCGGCAGTACGGCTCTGCACCTGCTCGGCCACCCCACTCAGGAAGCGCTCGGTGACCCGATGCACACGCCGGGAGAACACGTGACCGACGTGGCTGCCGTCGTACCAATACAGCTGGCCGCCCCAGCGTTCCTGCAACGCAATCGCCGGCTCGCGCATCGCCATTCGGTCGTGCCACGCTCCGACGATGAGCCGGCGGTGCGGCGGCGGGGCCGGGTCGACTGCGAGTGGGTCGATCACCGAGGTCAGATTCGAGACCTCTGGGGACCCCAATAGCTCCCGGAAGCCGTCACGAGATGGCCCCCACCGCCCCAAGTGTCGCGCGATCATCGCGTTGAGCCCCAGGATCGGGGTATACAACGCAACCGCGTCGATCTGCCTCTCCAGGTGGGAAACCAGCGCGGCGACCGGGGTACCCATCGAAATCCCCGATACCACAACGGCGATGGCCTGCGGCTGCGCCCATCGCACAACGGCGCGTACCTCCGACACCGCGCGCATCATGCCGGCGACGTTGCCCAATGGATCCACGTCCGGATACGCCGGCCATTCCTGACGGCGGCAACCGTGGCCGGGCTGCACCGGCATCGCGACGTTGAACCCCAGCCTGTGATGTATCCGGCCGATTCGAGACAGCAACAGGTCTTCAGTGCCGCCCTGACCGGCTCCGTGCACCCATATGAGCCACGGCCTCGGGCCGTCGCGGTGCCGGCACAGGTGCACCACCGCCCTCACCGGGCCACCCAGGCCGTCGGCTTCCAGCGTCTTCGGCAGCGTCGGATCGTGCTCGAACGTCATCCGTTCATACGCCAGCCCGGCGATGCGCCGTCGCCGTAACGACGTCACCCGCAACGGATTTGGATCGGCATGCGCAT
>DASZKQ010000022.1:0-7801 GCA_035552835.1 Mycobacterium sp.
GTTGCCGCTGCACGAAGTCAAACTGATGGCTGCGGAGGCGCGTGGACTTCCTAAGAAGCCCGAGAACGCGCGCTGGTTGCTCAATTACGCACTCGGCCTGCGACATCGCCTGGGACGCATCTACATCAACTTCGGGTCGCCGATGCCTCTGTATGAGCGAATGGTTGCGCTGCGCGCCGAGGGGCTGGCCGACCGGCAGGTGGTCGAACGCATCGCGCTGGAGATCTGCCACCGCCTGAACCAGGCCACGCCGGTAACTGCCACGGCCGCCGTGTGCGTCGCGATGCTCGGCGAAGACCGTGCCCTGACCCTCGACGAAGTGTGTGCCACCGTCGCACCGCTGGCCCGTTACTTGCATGGCCGCGGCTGGCCCGTCGCCGGGGGCGCCGACCTCACCGAGCGTGCCACGGTGTCGCAGACGTTGCACGACTTGGTCGGCTCCGGCGTATTGACCTGCTACGCCGAGGGGCCAACAACGGTGTGGGGAATCGGCGACGCCCAGCATCTAATCGTTGCGGTCTACCGCAACAGCGCGATCCATGTGCTGGTGACGAGGGCGATCGCCGAACTTGCTTTGCTGGCGATGGTGCGAACACCGGAAGCCACCAAGCGCACGGGGTGGGAGAAGGCGTTAGCGGTTCGCGAACTGCTCAAGTTCGATTTTTTCTTCGCCGGACGCGCTGAATTTGCCGACGAACTGTGGAATGAGTTCGCGACCATGACCGGACACAGCCATGACCCGAGCGCACCGATCGATACCGAAGAGGCCACGCGGAGTCTGAATGAAAGCGACCTGCTGGTGGCCCATCTGGTGCTAAGACCGTTCGTTGACGCCTACCGAGTGGTGGCCGAGGAGTTGCTGAACCTCGGTCCCGGTCGCGACATCGACGAACAGGAACTGCTCAAGAGGTGCATTCGCCTGGCCCGGCAATGGTCACTGCAGCACCGCATCACCGAGGAATCGGTGTCGGGGGAAATGTTTGCGACCGCATTGAATATGGCGCGGCACCGCGGGCTTCTCGACGTACAGGCCCCGGCAAACGACATCGCGGATGGTCGGGCAGCCCTCGTCGCCGAGCTCGACGACCTGCAGCGGTCGATCGATGAACTGGCTCAGATGCGCCGGAATTTCGCGCCGGCGTGAGACGAGGCCGCGAAGAATTGGATTTCGCCAACGCGGGCCACTTTGGTAATATGGTAAGACCATAACGTTCGGGCGGATGGTGCCCGGGGCTTTCAACGGAGAGAGGCAACCGATGACCGAGTTCACCGACATCACCTACGAGGTCGACAACGGCCTTGCCTGGATCACGATCAACCGACCCGAGCGGTACAACGCTTTTCGTGCGCGCACGCTGGACGAGCTCATCCGTGCTTTCAAAATGGCTTGGTCGAGTTCGGAAGTCGGCGTGATCTGCCTGACCGGGGCGGGCGAGAAGGCCTTCTGTACCGGTGGTGACCAGAAGCAGCGCGCCGAAACCGGCGACTACGGACCGTCCGAGACCGGCCTGTTCGAGGTGGATACGTTGCATCGAGTCATCCGCGACGTGCCGAAGCCCGTCATCGCTGCGGTGAACGGGTTCGCGATCGGCGGCGGCCACGTTCTGCATGTGCTCTGCGACCTGACGATCGCCGCCGACACCGCGGTGTTCGGCCAGAACGGCCCACGAGTCGGATCCTTCGACGCCGGCTTCGGCACCGGTTTTCTGGCCCGCGTTATCGGCGAGAAGCGCGCCCGTGAGATCTGGTTCTTGTGCCGCAGGTATTCCGCGGAGCAGGCCGCCGAGTGGGGACTGGTCAACAAGGTAGTGCCGGCCGACCAGCTCAAGTCGGAGGTGCGGGCATGGGCGGACGAAATCTTGATGCTTTCGCCGACCGCCCTGAAGGTTCTCAAGCAGTCGTTCAATACCGATACCGAACAGTTCGCATCGGTAGGTCAGATGGCGTATTCGACTCTGAAGATGTTCGGCGAGACGCCCGAAGCGCGCGAAGGTATTACCGCGTTCAACGAGAAGCGGGTGCCCGAATTCGCCGCCTACCGCGGCAACTGAGCGGTTGGTTGGCTGGCGCGAAATCATCGAAAAGAGCTTGGGACTGTGACGCGCATCTTCGATCCCACAGTGCTGGACGGCAAGCGCATTCTCATCACCGGCGGCGGCACCGGGCTGGGCCGCGGGGTGGCCGCCCGGCTGGTCGCCCATGGCGCACAGGTGCACCTGTGGGGCCGACGCGAAACAGTGCTGGCCGAAGCCGCCGCGAAGATCTCGGCCGGGCGCGCGGGCAGCGTCCATTACCAGCCGGTCAATGTCCGGGACTTCGACCAGGTCACGGCTGCGGTGGCCGAGATTTGGCATCGGCACGGACCCCTGACCGGCCTGCTGAACAACGCCGCCGCGAATTTCATCGCGCCCACGGTCACTTTGAGCCCGCGAGCTTTCGATGCGGTCACCTCGACGGTGATGACCGGTTCGTTCAACACGACGCTGGCCGTCGGCGGGCACTGGATCGCCGAAGGTCTGCCCGGATCGGTGTTGTCAAACCTGACCACATGGGTGTGGAGCGGTTCGGCGTTCGTCGTCCCCTCGGCCATGGCTAAGGCCGCGGTGCATGCGATGACGATGTCGTTGGCGGTCGAGTGGGGCCGCTACGGCATTCGCCTCAATGCCCTTGCACCCGGGCCGATCCCGACCGAGTACGCCTGGGAAATGCTCAATCCCACCGATGAGAGCGCAGTCGGTGCCACCCAGTCCGAGCAGATACCACTCGGTCGCCCAGGGACGATCGACGAACTGGCGAACCTGACAATCTTCGCGTTCTCCGACGCCTGCGATTACCTGACCGGCGAGACCATCGCGATGGACGGGGGCCAACGGCTGGCTGGACCCAATACGTTCGCGGGGCTAACGGCGATGAGCGATGAGGACTGGGCGACGGCGCGCGAGCGCAGTAAGGCTGCATCGGCAGCGGCCAAGGCCGCACGCAGTGTGTAGCCGTCCACGCAGGTCAGCGTGAATTGGGAAGGAAGTCCATGAAGGTCATCGGGTCCATCGACGAAGCCGTACAGCTGATCGGCCAGGAGTTGGGCGTCAGCGACTGGACAGGCATCGACCAAAAGCGCATCGACGCGTTCGCCAACGTCACCGGCGATCACCAATGGATCCACGTCGACCCCGACCGGGCTAGTACCGAAAGCCCTTATGGCGCAACGATAGCCCACGGATTCCTCACGCTGTCACTGATTCCCGGGCTGAGCAAGGCCAACTACCGCGTCGAGAACACGAAGATGGGCATCAACTATGGACTCAATAAAGTGCGGTTCCTCACGCCAGTTCCGGCGCGCAGCCGGATCCGGGTCCGATCGGAACTCGTCGACGCCGCCAAGGTCAACGACACCACGGTTGACCTGATAGTGCGGCACACGGTCGAGTTGGACGGCTCGGATAAGCCGGCCGCTGTGGCGGAGCTGATCGCGCGGATGGTTTTTAAACGCCGCCTCGACGGGTAGTCCACCCCGACACGCAGGCCTATTTGGCCCTGTGATGTGTGGTACAGCGTGAAAATGTCGTGCCTGAACTGCGCCCGGGGTCTTGGGGTAATAAAATGACCCATAGCTTAGGTCTTACCTTTATGCCGAAGCTCAGTAGGGACGGAGCGACGATGGAACCAAGTGCGACGAATTCGGCCACGACACGTTCAAGCGTGTTACTCAAGCCGGTGGAGGTCCCCAAGGCGTCCGACGTGCTGGCGCGTGAACTTCGCGAGCGGATCCTGTCCGGCGAGCTGGTCGAGGGCACGTCGCTTCCTGCGGAGCGCGAGCTGGTCAAGCAGACGCAGATGAGTCGGGCTACGGTGCGAGAGGCATTACGGATCCTGGAGGTGCAGAACCTGGTTCGGGTCAGGGCCGGCCGGGCCGGCGGGGCATTCGTCCAGCGACCGACGACCAAATCGATGGCAAGTTCGGTGACCATGCTGATCCGCGGCCAGCGGATCAAGCTGGCGGACCTGATGGAGACCCGCGAAGCGCTGGAGCCATTCTGCGCCGAGCTGGCCGCTCGCAAACGCACTGCGGACGAGCTGGCGGTGCTGGACCGCGCCAATAAAGACATCTCCGATCCCGATGCTGACCTACCGGCGTTTCTGCAGGCCAACCTCGACTGGCACGTGGGTGTGGCTATGGCCAGCCATAACGAGTTGTTGATCGGATTCATGACCGCGTTGTCGCACGCCATCTACACCGGAACAGAAAATGCGGCGTTCGTTGACGACAACGTACGAACGGTGACAGCTCGCGCGCATCGCTCCATTACCACCGCGATCCGCAACCGCGACGCGGATGCGGCCGGCCGGCGCATGCGTCGCCATGTGCACAGCTACGCCAAAGCCGCGCTGGCCATGGACGAGCGTGAAGCGATCGCCGTCGACGACTGAGCGGGGTGGCGTGGGCCGAAGGTGGCCGGCGTTATGGTCGTCACGGCACGGCAGGAAGTGCAAGGGGCGGTTCGGTTTTCGCGACAACCTCGTCAACACTGACACCGGGCGCGGTCTCGACCAGGCGCAGACCGTCGTCGGCGACGTCGATGACGGCGAGATCGGTGAAGATACGCCTCACGCAGCCCTTACCGGTCAGTGGCAGCGTGCAGTGCTCGACAATCTTTGCGCTGCCGTCCTTGGCGGTGTGCTCCATCATCACAAAAACTCTTTCCACGCCGTGCACTAGGTCCATCGCCCCACCCATGCCCTTGATCATCTTGCCGGGGATGGTCCAGTTCGCCAGATCGCCGGCGGCTGAGACCTGCATGGCGCCGAGCACCGCGATGTCGAGGTGTCCGCCGCGGATGATCCCGAACGAGGACGACGAGGAGAAGAACGCCGCCCCCGGCAACGTGGTGACCGTCTCCTTGCCGGCGTTGATCAGGTCGGCGTCAAGGTCCTCGCGCCGCGGGTACGGCCCGACACCGAGAATCCCGTTTTCCGAATGCAAGACGACGGTGATGCCGGCGGGGATGTGGCTCGGGATCAGGGTGGGCAACCCGATGCCGAGGTTGACGTACTGCCCGTCGTGCAGTTCGGCGGCGACCCGCGCCGCCAGCTCATCTCGGCTCCAGCTCACTTTGCGCCACTCCTCATCGGTTCGCTCTGCATCGTCGTCGGCGTGCTCATGGCCGCACCGTCTCCTTTTCGATCGGCTTCACCGGGTTGGGCACATGCACCACTCGGTGCACGTAGATCCCCGGGGTGTGCACCTGGGCAGGGTCGATCTCGCCCGGTTCGACCAAGTGCTCAACCTGCGCGACGGTGATCCGGCCCGCTACGGCACAGTCCGGGTTGAAGTTGGCGGCCGCCGCGTGGTAGACGAGGTTGCCGTGCCGGTCGCCTTTGAAGGCGTGTACCAGCGCGAAGTCGGTCCGGATGGCTCGTTCCAGCACGTAGGTGACCCCGTCGAATTCGCGGGTTTCCTTCGGCGGCGAGGCAACCGCGACCGTACCGTCTGCGTGGTAGCGCCACGTCAGACCGCCGTCGGCCACCTGCGTCCCAACCCCCGTGGGTGTGTAGAAGGCAGGGATCCCCGCCCCGCCGGCGCGCAGCCGCTCGGCCAGCGTGCCCTGCGGGGTCAGCTCCAGCTCAAGCTCACCGGCCATGTATTGCCTGGCGAATTCCTTGTTCTCCCCGACGTAGGAGTTGATGGTGCGCCGGATCCGCTTGTGTTGCAACAACACTCCCAAGCCGATCCCATCCACGCCCAAGTTGTTGGAGACTGTCTCCAGATCGCGGACCCCAAGCTCCAGCAGCGCCGCGATCAGCGCTTGGGGGATGCCGCACAGCCCGAACCCGCCGACGGCCAGCGACGACCCGTCCGTCACGTCGGCAACAGCCTCCGCCGTCGTTGCCACGACTTTGTCCATTGTCACAAGCCTCCTCGCCGCGGGACGTCGGTTAGATTCCATTAACCGAAGTAGTAGGGTGCCAGTCGGCCATCGGGTTCCATTGATAGCTCATCGGTCTCAGCTCTTGGGCATGCCGAGAATGCGCTCGGCGACGATGTTGCGCTGGATGAACGTCGATCCGCCTGCGATCGCAGTGCCCCGGGCCTGATACGCCAACCGCAGCCAGCGTTGGCCGTCGGCTGGTGACGTGTCGGAGGCGCACTTCTCGGCGAGCGCGAACTGTCCGCCCATCCCGTCGAGTTCCAGGCCGAAATCGGCGATGTCCTCCACCAGCGGGCAGAAGAACAGTTTCCCGATCGAGGTCACCGGGCCCGGCGGTCCGTCGCCGGCGGCTCCGGTAATGACCCGCTGCCCGATCAGGTAGTGCACGAGCGCGCGCCCGTATAGGTCCGCGATCTGTTGCCGCACCAGCGGGTCGGCGCCCAGCGGGGTGCCGTCGTCTGTTGTACGACAAGCGATCTGGTGGATCAGATCGTTGACCGCGCCGGTGGTGTTTACCCGGCCAGTGGCGATAGCGACCCGCTCGAACGCCAGGGTGCCCATCGCGACCCGCCAGCCGCCGTCCACCTCACCGAGGACGCCGTCATCGGGGATGAACACTCCATCGAGGAACACCTCGTTGAATTCGGCCTCGCCGAGCATGTGTGCCAGGGGACGGATCTCGACGCCGGGGCTGTCCATTGCGACTAAGAAATACGTGATTCCGCGGTGCCGCGGTCCGCCGCCGGTGCGGGCGAGCAGGATCGCGTGCGCTGCCAGTTGGGCGCGGCTCGTCCAGATTTTCTGGCCCTGGATTCGCCACCCGCCGTCCACCTTGGTGGCGGTGGTGCGCAACGAGGCCAGGTCTGAGCCGGCCTCAGGCTCGGAGAATAACTGGCACCAGATCTCGTCACCGGTCAGGATCGGTTGGAGATAGCGTTGTTGCTGGGCCGGCGTGCCGAATTCGATGATCGTGGGGCCCGCGAAATCCTCGCCGATGATGTTGAGCCGCTCCGGGGCGCCGGCCCGATCGAGTTCCTCGTTGAAGATCGCGCGAAGCTTGGCGTCCGCGCCGCCTCCACCGTACTGCTTCGGCCAGGACAGCCCGGCATATCCGGCGTCGTAGAGCAAGCGCTGCCACGTGCGCCAGTAGTCGAGCTTGTCCTCGAGGCGTGCGGGTTCGGGTCCGCCCAGCCGTGGCAACGTGTCCTGTAACCATGCGCGCGCTTGTGCTCGGAATTCCGCTTCGGCGGGACGGTCTTTCAGCTCCATCAGGGGGCGCCAGCCACTTCCCGGGACTGCGTGCTTTCGTTCTGGAGGCGTTGTTCGATGTCTTTACGCAACTCGTGTTTGAGGATCTTGCCGGTTGCGGTCATCGGTAGCGAGTCGACGGCGACCACGCGCTCCGGTGTCTTCTGGATCGGCATGCCCTCCGCGAGCAGGAACTCGCGCAGGTCCTTCACCGTCGGGGTTTCGTGTCCCGGCTTGCTGACCAGGTAGCAGCACACCTTCTCACCGAGCTTCTCGTCGGGCATGCCCACCACCGAGTACGCCTGCAACGCGGGATGGTGGGCCAGATGCTCCTCGATCTCGCGGACGCTGATGTTCATCCCGCCACGAATGACGATGTCTTTCGTCCTGCCCGTTACTCGCACGTATCCGTCGTCGGTCATCTTCCCGAGATCTCCCGACTTGGAGAAGCCGTCCTTGGTGAAAAGGGCCGCAGTTTCCCCGGGATTCGCGAGGTATTCAATCATGTGGGCGGGGCCGCGGTAAGCGATGTCGCCCTCGGTACCTCGAGGCACTTCGTTCCCATTGTCGTCAACGATTTTGACTTCGGAGCCGGGTACCGCCCTGCCGTCCGACGTCAGGGCGCG
>DASZKQ010000023.1:0-3604 GCA_035552835.1 Mycobacterium sp.
CTTCACACCTGGTTTCGCAACCGCGCTGATGAACAAGGACCTGGGTTTGGCAATGGACGCCGTCAGCTCAACCGGTTCGGCGGCGCCGTTGGGCAGTCATGCTGCAGAGATCTATGCCAAATTCGCAGCGGCCAACGCCGACAAGGACTTCAGCGCCGTCATCGAGCTGCTCCGCGGCAAAGGCTAGATTGCCCGGCTAGGCAGCTTCGGAACGCTGCTGGGCAATCCACCAGCGTCGGTGTGCCAGCTGGCAGCCGCTCGCCAGCAGGGGATCCGCACCATCGTAGCCGGTGCGAACTTCCGCGGCGCCATTGAACTGCTGATAGGCGGTGTAGCCGGTGGTGACAACCACTGCAGGCAATCCGGCCGCGACCGCAGCGCACAACCCGCGCCCCGAGCCTTCGATGGCGAGCGCGCCGCGCGGCGTTATCCCTAACTCCCACAACGCCAGCCGGTACAGTTCGGCGTCGCACTCGGGGCGAAAGTCGATGTCAGGTAAGTCGTCAACGGTCACGATCGTCTCGACGAGGCCATCACCGACTAATTGCCGTACCAGCGCCTCGACCCACGCCCGGCGCCGAGTGCTCACCACGCCCACCCAGATGCCCGCGACGAACAGGCTCATCACCAAGTCGATCAGACCGGTCCTGGGCGTGATGTCGCCGTCGAGCACGCAGTCACCGAACACCGCAGTCTTGGTCCGATAGATCCGGCCCGCAAGCGCATCGGCGGACATGCCGAAGCCTCGTGCCCGCAAATCTGCCGCGATACGTCGCGGACCGTCCGGGATCCACAACAGCCGCCCGTACTCTTCGACGCTCCAGCTGACGTCGACGCCGTGTTCGGCGAACGCCGCATTGAACGCCACCCGGTGACCATCGCGTTCGATATCCGCCAGCGCGGAATCGGCGTCGAAGATCACCGCGCGCAGGATATCGGCGTCGACCGGACCTTCCCGATCCCACCAGAACGTCCGAGCTGGACGAGTCTGACCCATGGCTCGCACGCCCACAGGTTGCCCGGAAGCCAGGCGCCCAACCTCCCCCATTAGGGGGATTCGCGTAGCCAACTTGCCCACCTGTCTTGATTCGCCGCACAGATGCGGGCCTTAGGGTGTTGCCATGGCGGTGCGTCTTGTCCTGGTCGATGACCACGAGATGGTCATCGAAGGCCTCAAGGCGATGCTCGCGACGTTCAAGGACCGGGTGCAGGTGGTCGGGCAGGCGGTGGGCGCCGACCGGGCGGTCGGTGTGGTCGACGACCTGCAGCCCGACGTCGTGCTGTGCGACGTGCGCATGCAGGGCTTCAGCGGACTAGACCTGTGCAAGGTGTTGCGTGAACACGACCCCGCCCGCAAGGTCGTGATGTTGTCGGTTTACGACGACGAGCAGTATCTGTTCCAGGCCCTGCGGGTGGGCGCGAGCGGCTATCTGCTGAAAAGCATCAACAGCGACGACCTGGTACGCCAGCTGGAATTAGTGCACAACGGGGAAACCGTGATCGACCCGGGGATGGCGGCCCGGGCGGCTGACACCGCGGCACGCATGCAACGTGACGAATTCTGGCCGGGCGCCCGGCAGGGGTTGACGCAACGCGAAAGCGAAATCCTGTCCTGCATGGTCAACGGGTTGTCCAACCGCGGCATCGCTAGCAAACTCGTTATCGGCGAGGAAACGGTCAAGAGCCATTTGCGGTCGATCTACCGCAAGCTCGGGGTCAGCGACCGCACCGGAGCGGTGGCCACTGCACTGCGCGAGGGCATTTACCAATGACCGCACGGCAACCGGCAGCACCGGACAACGGCGCCCGCGGCCCGAACGCGGTACGCGATCTTGTTGACACCGACCGTGAACTGGCGCTGCTGCGGGAGCTCATCCAGGCTGCCTCGAGCGGCCCCGGGGTGGAGCCGCTGGCGGCCGCGGCAGCGCGGATGATCACCGCAGCCACCGGGACCGACGTGTGCTTCGTTCATGTGCTCGACGACACCGACCGCTCGCTGACCCTCGCCGGTGCGACACCGCCTTTCGACGGGCAAGTGGGAAAGATTCGCCTGCCGTTGGGATCCGGCATTTCCGGCTGGGTGGCCAAGCACCGTGAGCCCGTCGTCATCACCGACGACAAGGAAGCCGACCCCCGCTACTTGCCGATCCAATCGCTGCGCGGACGTGACTTCACCTCGATGGTGTCCATGCCGATGGAAACCGACCCGGGCGGACTGGTCGGCGTGCTCAACGTGCACACGGTCGCACGCCGCGTGTTCACCGAGGGTGACGTCGAACTCTTGCGGGTGATCGGCCGGCTGATCGCCGGGGCCATGCACCAGGCTCGGTTGCACCGGCAGCTGGTAGCCAGAGAGCGGGCACACGAGCTGTTCGTCGAGCAGGTAATCGAGGCCCAGGAAATCGAGCGCCGTCGGGTAGCCGGCGATATTCACGACGGCATCTCGCAGCGCCTGATCACGCTGTCCTATCGGCTCGACGCGGCGGCGCGGGCTGTCGGCGACGATCCCACCGAAGCGTCCCGCCAGCTCGGCGAGGCCCGCGACCTGGTCGGGTTGACGTTGGGCGAGGCGCGTGCGGCGATCAGCGGACTGCGCCCGCCGGTTCTCGACGATTTGGGCTTGGCGGGCGGGCTGGCCAGCCTGGCCCGGTCGATACCGCACTTGGACATAGAGCTCGAACTGGCCGATGTTCGGCTGCCCGAGCACATCGAAGTCGCGCTCTACCGCATCGCGCAAGAAGGCCTGCAAAACATCGTCAAACATGCCAACGCGTCGGTGGCTCGGCTGCGTTTCGCGGTGGATGACGACACCGCGCGACTTGAAATCGTCGACAACGGAATAGGTTTCGACACTTTCGAGAATCCACTGGGTAGCGACGAAATGGGCGGGTACGGTGTGCTGTCAATGGCCGAACGCGCCGAGTTGGTCGGGGGAAGGTTAAACATCCGGTCGCGGCCCGGCGCCGGGACAGCGGTCACCGCCACGATTCCGGTGCCCTCGATTACGGAATAGGGCCCGCGCGGCGACGATGCGGGCCAGGATGGCCCGCGGAGGAGCCGGGCATTAGGGCCCATGCTCAGAAGTCCCCGGCGTTGTGCCGCAGCGTCTCGATCGACGACACCAGCGCCTGCGATTCGCCCTCGGACATCCCGATATCGCAGAAGACCTGCTCGTTGAGCGTGACAGTGGCGTCCTCGACGGTCGAGCGGCCCAGGTCGGTGATCCGTACCAGCGTGGTCCGCCCGTCGGTAGGGTGCGGGACGCGCTGCACCAGGCCATTGGCTTCCAGTCGGCGGATGGCATGGGTGACGCTGGTGACATGTACCTGCAGCCGGTCGGACGCCTTGGTGATCGGCAACGCGCCGCTGCGGCTGAACGCCAGCAGGCGCAGCAATTCGAACCGGGAAAAGCTCAGATCGTAAGGGCGCAGGGCACTCTCGACGCGGGCGAGCAGTATCTGGTGAGCTCGCATCACCGACGTCACCGCGACCATCCCCTGCGCGACTTCACCCCATCCGGCGCGTTCCCAGTTGGCCCGCGCGGCAGCGATCGGATCGCGGTTGTCGGGGTGCGAGGCGGCCACGCCCTTTTCTTACCGCACTT
>DASZKQ010000024.1:0-6328 GCA_035552835.1 Mycobacterium sp.
TGTCGGCGTTTCTCAATGTGCGCATCGTCGCCCCGGTAGTGGCCGGTATCGCGCTGGCTGCCACCATCGGCGCCGGCACCACCGCCCAGCTGGGGGCAATGCGGGTCGCGGAGGAAATCGACGCCATCGAGGCGATGGCCGTGCACTCGGTGTCGTATCTGGTGTCGACCCGGCTGATCGCCGGTCTGATCGCGATCGTCCCGCTGTACTCATTGGCCGTGCTGGCCTCGTTTTTCGCCGCACGGTTCACCACGGTGTTCATCAACGGGCAGTCGGCTGGCTTGTATGACCACTACTTCAACACGTTCCTAATACCGACCGATCTGCTCTGGTCGTTCCTGCAAGCCATCGTGATGTCGATTGGGGTGATGCTGATCCATACGTACTACGGCTACAACGCTTCTGGCGGCCCAGTGGGTGTCGGTCTGGCGGTCGGCCAGGCGGTGCGGACGTCGTTGATCGTCGTCGTTGTTATTACTTTGTTCATCTCGCTGGCTGTCTATGGCGCATCCGGTAATTTCAACCTTTCCGGGTAAGGGGGACGATGGCACGCACCGGGGCACAACGCACACATGTCAGGCTGGCAGCGGCGCTGCTGGCCTCTCTGTTGGCGGCGTTTGCGGTGCTGACCTATCTGTCGTACACGTCCGCTTTCTCCTCGATCGACAACGTCAGCCTCACCGCGCCGCGCGCCGGGTTGGAAATGGATCGCGGTAACAAGGTCAAGTACCGCGGCATTCAGATCGGCAAGGTCGGCAACATCAGTTACACCGGCGATCAGGCCCAGCTGACGTTGGACATCGACAGCGGCGAGTTGCGCTACATTCCTGCCAACGCCGCGGTCCACATCGCCAGCAGCACGATATTCGGCGCCAAGTCGGTGGAGTTCATTTCGCCCACTTCACCGTCGGCGACCGCACTGCACCCGGGTGCACACCTGGCGGTCTCTGCGGTATCGCTGGAAGTCAACACGCTGTTTCAATCGCTCGTCGACTTGTTGCACAAAGTCGACCCGGTCGAGCTGAACGGGACGCTGAGCGCGCTGGCCGAGGGTCTCCGGGGACACGGCAACGATTTCGGCAGCCTGTTGTCGGGCCTGAATACCTTGACGCAGCAACTCAACCCGAAGCTGCCGACCCTGCAGCAGGATTTCCGGAAGACGGCTGCGGTGGCCAACATCTACGCCGATGCGGCGCCCGACCTAGTCACCGTGTTCAACAACACGCCAACGATCGCCAAGACGGTGGTGGACCAGCAGAGCAACCTGAATCGCAGCCTACTGGCGGCAATCGGCTTGTCCAACAACGCTTATGACACGCTTGCGCCTGCCGAACAGGATCTCATCAACGCCATCAAACGGCTGCGGGCACCGCTGAAGGTCACCTCCGACTATTCGCCGGAGTTCGGCTGCCTGTTCGGCGCCATCAACCGAGGTATCCAGGAATTCGCGCCCATCCTGGGCGTCAGAAAGGCCGGTCTGTTCACCTCGTCTAGCTTCATCCTGGGCGCGCCTTCGTACACCTATCCGGAGAGCCTGCCGATCGTCAACGCTTCCGGCGGCCCAAACTGCCGCGGGCTGCCCGACCTACCGACCAAGCAGACCAGCGGTTCCTGGTACCGCGCGCCATTCCTGGTGACTGACAACGCCAACATCCCTTACGAGCCGTTCACCGAAATGCAGGTGGATGCCCCCTCGACGCTGCAGTGGCTGTTCCACGGCGCGTTCGCGGAACGGGACGATTTCTGATGGCCGGGTACCAGTCGTCGCATCGCTCGATGATGGTGAAGGTCGGCATCTTCACGGTCACCATGCTCTTGGTGGCCGTCGGTCTGGTAGTGATCTTCGGGGAATTCCGGTTCGGTCCGTCAAATACCTACCACGCCAACTTCATCGACGCGACGCGGTTGAAGCCGGGCCAGAAAGTCCGTATCGCCGGGGTGCCGGTGGGTGCGGTCAAGGGCGTCAAGCTCAACCCGAACAACACCGTGGACGTGGCTTTCAGCGTGGACAAGCGCTACACCATTTACTCGTCGACCCGGGCAGTGATTCGCTACGAAAACCTGGTGGGCGACCGATTCCTGGAAATCACCTCAGGTCCTGGAGAGTTGCGCAAGCTGCGGCCGGGGGCGACCATCGACCAGCAGCACACCCAGCCGGCACTGGATCTCGACGCGTTGCTCGGCGGCCTGCGGCCGGTGCTCAAGGGCTTGGATGCCGACAAGATCAACACGGTCAGCAGCTACGTGATCGAGCTGCTGCAGGGCCAGGGCGGGGCACTGTCGAACCTGCTCGCCAACGCCGGCACCTTCGGGTCGACGCTGGGTGCCCGCGACCAGGTGATCGGCGATGTGATCAACAACCTCAACGCCGTGCTGACCACGGTCGACGCCAAAGGGGCGCAGTTCTCAACCAGCGTCGATGAGCTGCAGAAGCTGATCACTGGGTTGGCGCAGGGGCGCGACGCAATAGCCGGCGCCATCCCACCGCTGGCCTCGACGACCTCAAATCTGACCGACTTGCTGAAGAACTCCCGGCGACCGCTGCAGGGTGTCCTCGAAAACACTCGACCGATCGCCACCGAGATCACCGACCGGATGCCCGAGGTGAACAACGACATTGAGCAGCTTGGTGAGGATTACCTGCGGCTGTCCGCGCTCGGCGCCTACGGTGCCTACTTCAACATCTACTTCTGCTCCGTGACGATCAAGATCAACGGACCTGCCGGAAGTGACATCTCGATCCCGATGGGCGGCCAGCCTGATCCGAGCAAAGGTAGGTGCGCCTTTGTCAACAAGTAGCGCAGGCCGCAGACAACACAGCGATCGTGACCCGCTCCGCACGGGCATCTTCGGAGTGGCACTGGTGCTTTGCATCGTGTTGGTCGCATTCGGCTACACCGAGTTGCCGTTTTGGCCGCAAGGCCGTTCCTACACGGCCTACTTCACCGACGCCGGCGGGATCAGCCCCGGAAACGACGTCTACGTGTCGGGTATCAAGGTCGGCCAGGTGCAATCGGTCGGGCTGGCCGGGGACACCGCCAAAGTGATGTTCAGCGTCGATCGCCACGTCAACGTCGGAAACGGGTCGCTGGCGGCGATTCGAACCGAGACCATCCTCGGGCAAAGGGCAGTCGCGGTGACCCCGGCAGGGACCGGCATCGCGACAACGATCCCATTGAGCCGAACGACGACGCCCTATGCCCTGGGCTCTGCGCTCGAGGACTTGGGCCACAACGCCGGCGACTTGGACAAGGCCCAGTTCGAGAAGTCGCTGCAGGTTATTACCGACGCGCTGCACGACGCCACCCCGCAGCTGCGCGGTGCGCTGGACGGCGTGACCTCACTGTCGCGCACATTGAACCGCCGCGACGAGGCGCTGGAAAGCCTACTGGCGCATGCTAAGTCGGTGACAGCCGTACTCGCCGAGCGAGCCGGACAGGTCAACAAGCTGATCGTCGACGGTAATCAGTTGTTCGGTGCGCTGGATGCGCGCCGCGTCGCGCTGGCAGAGCTGATCTCGGGCATCGACGATGTCTCCGCACAGCTCTCCGGGTTCGTGGCCGACAACCGCAAGGAGTTCGGCCCGGCGTTGAGCAAGCTCAACACCGTATTGGACGACCTCAACGAGCGCCGCGACTACATCAGTGAGGCGCTGAAGCGCCTGCCCCCGTACGCGACCACGCTGGGTGAGGTGGTTGGTTCCGGTCCAGGCTTCAATGTGAACGTCTTTAGCGTGCTGCCAGGGCCATTGGTAGCGACCATGTTCGACGCCGTCTTCCAGCCCGGCAAGCTCCCGGCCAGCTTGGCGGACTACTTGCGCGGGCTTGTCCAGGAACGCTGGCGGATAAGGCCGCAGTCGCCATGACCGTGTTCTCTGCCATCAAGGAGCGTCGCCGCGCGTTGCGTCTGACGCTGATCGCATTGCTTGCCGTGTTCCTCGCAGTGGGTGCGTATTTGGTGTGGCCCGGTAGGACCGGCAACAAGATTGTCGGTTATTTCACCTCCGCGGTCGGGCTGTACCCCGGCGACCAAATCCGCGTTGTCGGTGTACCGGTGGGCAAGATCGAGTCGATCGAACCGCGCGCAGAAGACGTCAAGATCACTATGTCGGTGGACCGTGACATCAAGATTCCCCAGGACGCCCGGGCGATCATCATGGCACCCAACCTGGTTGCGGCGCGTTATATCCAGCTCGCCCCTGCCTACACGAGTGGCCCGGCGATGCCCGACGGGGCAAGCATCGAATTGGCTCACACCGCTGTGCCGGTGGAATGGGACGAGGTCAAAGAATCGCTGACGGCTCTGGCCAAGCAGTTGAGTCCCGCGGCCGGCCAATTGCAAGGTCCGCTGGGCAAAGCGATCAATCAGGCAGCAGATACGTTCAACGGCACCGGAGACTCATTCCACTCAGCGATCCGCGAGCTCTCGCAAGCCGCCGGCCGGTTGGGGGATTCGCGCACCGACATCTTCGGCACGGTCAAAAACCTGCAGGTTCTGGTCGATGCGCTGTCGTCGAGCAACGAACAGATCGTTGCGTTCTCCGGGCATGTGGCGTCGGTATCGCAGGTGCTCGCCAAGAGCTCAACCCATCTCGATCAGACTCTCGGAACGCTGAACCAGGCGCTGGTGGATGTCAAAGGCTTTCTCCAGCAGAACAACTCGACACTGATTGGTACGGTCAACAAACTCGGCGACCTGACCAAGGTGCTCAGTGATCAGAGCGACGACATCGAGCAGGTGCTGCACGTTGCCGGCCCCGGCATCGCCAACTTCTACAACATTTACGACCCCGCCCAAGGCACGTTGAACGGGTTGATATCGATCCCCGAGTTTTCCAACCCGGTGCAGTTCATCTGCGGCGGATCCTTCGATACCGCGGCGGGCCTGTCCGGGCCGGAGTACTACAAGCGCGCCGAGATCTGTCGGGAGCGGTTGGGCCCGCCGCTGCGTCGGCTGACGTTCAACTACCCGCCGATCATGTTCCACCCGCTCAACTCGATCACCGCCTACAAGGGTCAGGTCATCTACGACACGCCGGCCACCCAGGCCAAGGCGCAGACACCGATTCCCGACCTGAAATGGATACCGGCGCCCGGAGTGCACCCGCCCAACCCGACGGACCTGCAGGCGCTGCTGGTGCCGCAGGCATCGACCACTGGTCCCGCGCCCGGAACGCCCGCGCCTGCGACGGGGCCGTTCGGTCCGCGGCCGGGCCCAGCTCCGGCCGCCCCAGGACCCGTGGCGCCATTGCCGGCGGCGCAGGGGGCTGGGCGATGAGGCGGATCTGGTTGCGCGGCAGTGCATTAGCGGCGGGCAGTGCGCTACTCGCGGGCTGCCAGTTCGGCGGATTGAACTCCATCGCGCTGCCCGGCACCGCCGGCCATGGCGCAGGGTCCTACTCGATCACCGTCGACTTAGCCGACGTGGCGACCCTGCCGCAGAACTCACCGGTCATGGTCGACGACGTCACCGTCGGCAGCGTTTCAGGCATCGCTGCAATGCAGCGCCCGGACGGAAGTTTCTTTGCCGCAGTCAAGTTGGCACTGGACCGCAACGTAGTGTTACCGGCCAATTCAATCGCCCGGGTGGCGCAGACCTCGCTGCTGGGCTCCCAGCACGTCGAGCTGGCCGCCCCGACGAACCAGCCACCGGCGGGCCGGCTGGTCGATGGTTCGACCATCCAAGAGACCCGCACGAGTCGCTATCCCACCACCGAGGAGGTGCTCTCGGCGCTCGGCGTGGTGGTCAACAAGGGCAATCTGGGTGCGCTGCAAGAGATCACCGACGAGACTTATCAAGCGGTGGCAGGCCGGGAAAGCCAGTTTGTCAATCTGGTACCGCGGCTGGCCGAATTGACGGCGGGATTGAACAAGCAAGTCAACGACATCATCGCAGCCATCGACGGTTTAGACCGGTTCTCGGCAATCCTGGCGAACAACAAGGACAGTCTCGGGCGGACGTTGGAATCGCTGCCGGGCGCGTTGTTAGTGCTCAACAAGAATCGGGACAAGATCGTCGAGGCGTTCGCCGCACTCAAGAAGGTGGCCACGGTTGCGTCGCACGTGCTTTCGCAAACCAAGGTGGATTTCGCCGAAGACGTCAAGGGCATCTACGCCAATACCAAGGCGCTGGCCGACAATAGAAAGAACTTCGTCACCTCGCTGCAGCTATTGCTGACCTTCCCGTTCCCGAACTTCGGCATCAAGCAGGCGGTGCGCGGTGATTACCTGAACGTATTCACCACCTTCGACCTCACAGTGCGCCGGCTGGGTGAGACGTTCTTCACCACATCATGGCCGTTGGACCCGAACATGCTGCATATGAAGGA